>NZ_JAKZGV010000024.1:0-58830 GCF_022557375.1 Shewanella sp. MM_2022_3 | reverse complement strand
AGACCTTCCTTCTTCCCCATTGATCAACTCACCGACAAACCGTATTTCAGCCTTTTATTTAACAGTCAAAAGTACGACTCATCCGACAAGCACTAAATGAGAATGATTTGCATTTGTAATTTTTATGATGCTAATTTATTCCTCGTTGCACTGAGCGAGTAATAGCAAAACAAGCGGTAAAGCTCCTGTTCGGCAGCACAAAAGAATGATTCATAAAGCAACTTTAGAGAGGTCCACTCATCTACTCATCCATCAGTCGATGGTGGCTGCAACCGTTTTAATAGGAATTCAAGGAGGCGTAAGTGACTACCCCAAAAAAGGAAACTGATCGTACGATTTACGATCTACTCGGCATTGGCATAGGCCCATTTAATTTAGGACTGGCGGCTCTATGTGAACCTCTTAATAACTTCAGCTGTTTATTTTTAGATGCTAAAACCGAGTTTGATTGGCACCCGGGTATGCTGATCAACTCCTCTCGATTACAAACACCTTTTATGTCCGATTTGGTCACTATGGCCGATCCGACAAGTCGTTTTAGTTATCTTAACTTTGCCAAACAAACAGGCCGACTCTATTCCTTTTATATCCGTGAAAACTTCTTTCTCCCAAGGCATGAATATAACCAATATTGCCAATGGGTCAGCACACAACTATCCAATCTGAGATTCAGTTTTAAGGTCACACAATTAGATTACAACGCCGGTGAAGGCATCTACCATGTTACGGGAGTAGATAGACGCAGTGGTAAACCCCACACTTATCGCTGCCGCAAACTGGTATTAGGTACTGGCACGACTCCCTATCTACCCGATAATTGCCCAATTCAAGACCCGCGTGTCATGCACAGCGCCAGCTATATCCGGCAAAAAGCCTACTTGCAAAGCCAAAGCGCCATTACCGTGATTGGCAGTGGCCAAAGTGCAGCGGAAATCTTTTACGATCTTCTACAAGACATTGATATTTATGATTATCAACTAAATTGGATGACCCGCTCGCCACGCTTTTATCCGCTGGAATACACCAAACTCACCCTAGAGATGACCTCACCAGATTATGTGGATTATTTCCACGAACTGTCGCCGGAAAAACGCCATCACTTAATCGCAGAGCAAAAGTCCCTCTACAAGGGGATCAATGCCGAGCTAATCAACGATATTTATGACCTGCTTTACCAAAAGCGTTTAGTCAGCGATATCCAATGCCAGCTGCTGACTAACGTGGCACTGACAGCAATCGATACCTCGGGCGACAAGCTGACACTCAAGTTCAACCACCTCGAGCAAGAATATGCCTTCGAGCAACTGACAGGTGCCGTCGTCTTAGGCACTGGCTATCAATATCGTTTACCCGAGTTTATTCAAGGGATTAAATCACAAATCGAATTTGATGATCGTGGCCAACTCGCCATCCAGCGTGACTATGGCA
Source organism: Shewanella sp. MM_2022_3 (assembly GCF_022557375.1). NCBI lineage: Bacteria > Pseudomonadati > Pseudomonadota > Gammaproteobacteria > Alteromonadales > Shewanellaceae > Shewanella > Shewanella sp. MM_2022_3. The sequence goes on along the minus strand of NZ_JAKZGV010000024.1, from coordinate 57,402 downwards.
TCGATGTCAGAGGCGATATTTTTATCCAAAATGCGGGCCTACATACCCATGGCATTAGCTCACCCGATTTGGGTATGGGCTGCTATCGCAATGCCATCATTCTGCAAGCGGTTTTAGGTTACGCCCCCTATCCGATTGAAACGCGGATCGCCTTCCAAACCTTTGACCCCAACAACATCAACGACGCGAAAAACCAACCCGTCGAAAGCAACACTCACTCAGCGGTTGCGTCTTCTAAGCCTTGTCAGGAGTTAAATCCGTCAGCCAAGCCCACGCAACAACCCAGTAATGAGCCACAAACCGTGCTACGGATAAGCCCTTCTGGTGGCAGTACACCGGCCTTAATGGCACCGAATAAGGAGGCACTGTAATGGCCAGTCAATGGAGCCAACGCTGTTTAGATTTGCTCTCAAAACAGATTGTAATCAATAAGTTTGTGCTTAAACCTCTGAACCTTGAGCAAGACATTGCCATGCTGCAATCATGGCTTAACCAAGACTATGCCAAGTTTTGGGGCATGCAGGGGATGAGTCTTGATGCACTTGCTCAAGCGATGGCACCCTCGGAACACAAAGTGGCACTGATTGGGGAATGGCAGGCAAAACCTTTATTTATGGTGGAACTCTACGACCCAGCCCATGACGAAATTGGCCAGCACTATCAGGTTAAGCCGCTCGATTGCGGTATGCATTTAATCCTTGCGCCGATTGAAGGCAAACCGATTCATGGCTTATCCCGCAAAGTGATGGAGGCTATCGCCCAACTTGTTCTTGAAACCCTCGCGTTTACGCGACTCGTGGTCGAGCCGGATCAGCAAAACCACAAGATCCACCGCTTAAATTGCCAAATCGGGATCCGCTACCAAAAAGCCATTCAACTCAGTACCAAAGCCGCATTTTTAGGTTTTTGCAGTGCCCAAAGCCGCCTGACGACAACTCAAGCTGCCCACCAATTGCCGAGTAAAAATCGTCCTGTTACCCAGTCACTTTTAACCTTATCACTTTGTAGGTGAACCGATGAACTTAGCCACTAACACCTTATTACTCAAACCATTCGCCCAATCCGAGTTGCCGAATATCGAGGCCTTACCCTCTTACGCCCATGTGCCCGCCCATTTAACGCCCCAACATTGGCAGGCAGCCAATCGCCATTTGGTGAAGAAAATCCTCTGTGAATTTACCCATGAGAAGATCATTAGCCCACAGATTTACGCCCAAGGCGCAAAGGTAAATCACTATGAGCTCAGGTTAAATGACTGCACGTATTACTTTAGCGCGCGCCATTATCAGCTCGACCACCTTGATATCGCGACAGATTCTATCCGAGTCACCAGTGCGGGCACTGAAAGACCCCTCGATGCCATGAGGCTGATAATCAGCTTAAAAAATGTGCTTGGCATCAGTGAAACCCTGTTGCCCACTTATCTTGAAGAAATCACCAGCACGCTCTACAGCAAGGCCTACAAGTTGGCCCATCAAGCCATCCCCGCCGCTACACTCGCTAAGGCCGATTATCAAACTATTGAGGCGGGCATGACCGAGGGGCATCCGGTGTTTATCGCCAACAATGGCCGCATTGGTTTTGATATGCAGGACTATTACCAATTTGCCCCCGAGAGTGCCAGCGCGCTTCAGCTAGTGTGGATTGCGGTGCATAAGGATAAAACCACCTTCTCCGCCCTCGAAGGATTAGACCATGATACCTTGCTAAAACAAGAGCTTGGTGAACAGTTCACCGAGTTTCAACAACACTTAAGCGCACTGGGGCAAGCGGACGATAGCTTTTATTTTATGCCCGTTCATCCGTGGCAATGGCGCGAAAAAATTGCCCGCACCTTTGCCGGCGAAATCGCCCGCGGCGACATTATTTACCTGGGCGAGAGCCAAGATTGCTACCAAGTTCAGCAATCGATCCGCACCTTCTTTAACTTAAGTGCGCCGCAAAAATGCTACGTCAAAACCGCGCTTTCTATCTTAAACATGGGTTTTATGCGCGGCCTGTCCCCGCTGTATATGAGCTGCACTCCGCAGATCAACGCTTGGGTAGCCAAGCTTATCGAAAGCGACAGCTATTTTGCCGAGCAAGGTTTTGTGATCCTCAAAGAAATCGCCGCGATTGGTTATCACCACAGGTATTACGAAGAGGCACTCACCCAAGATAGCGCCTATAAGAAAATGCTGTCGGCGCTGTGGCGTGAGAGCCCACTGCCGCACATTGAGCCACAGCAAAACCTGATGACCATGGCAGCACTATTACACATAGATCATCAAGAACAGGCACTTATTACTGCGCTAATTGAGCACTCAGGCTTAAGCGCCAAGGAGTGGGTCAAGCGCTATCTCAAGCTCTACTTATCGCCGCTACTGCACGCCTTTTTCGCCTATGATCTGGTGTTTATGCCCCATGGCGAGAACCTGATTTTAGTGCTCGATGCCGGTATCCCAATCAAAATATTGATGAAGGATATCGGCGAAGAAGTCGCAGTACTCAACGGTAGCGAGCCACTACCTAAAGAGGTGCAACGCCTTGCGGTCGAGCTTGAAGAAGATATGAAGCTCAACTATATCTTGCTCGATATTTTTGACTGTATTTTCCGTTACTTAGCCCCCATTTTGGATAAGCAAACCGAGGTTAGCGAAGCGCTATTTTGGGAGTTGGTGGCAGACAATGTACTCGACTATCAAGCGCAGCATCCGCACTTGGCGGACAAATTTGCACAATACGATCTCTTTAAAGACAGCTTCGTCCGCACTTGCCTGAATCGCATTCAGCTTAATAACAACCAGCAGATGATTGACCTTGCCGACCGAGAAAAAAATCTGCGCTTTGCGGGCGGACTTGATAATCCGCTAGCCGCCTTCAGGCAAAGCCATGCCTTTGGCTCGGCAAATAAGAAGCTAAAACCCTAAAGCATTTTCAACCTTGAGTGGGCCTGCGCCCACTCTGGGCACTCATCTGTGCCTAAAAACAACCTAGTCAATCAAACCGCCAAAATGGAATTTAAGATCATTATTATGAAAACCTTCGCCCTCAACCGACTCGCTGCTCACTGCCAACTCGCCATCACACGCCCAGAGCTTATCCTCTGCTCAGCCATACTCAGCATGCCCTATGCTTATGCAGATACTAGCGATACCCAGAAAAAATCCACCAAAGACATTGAAATCATTAATGTCGTTGGTGCTAAGGATCTCCACGATAAGCGCTACAAAACCCCAGCGATGAACACGGCAACAGGCCTAGATTTGTCTTATTTAGAGACGCCGCAATCCGTCACCTCGGTCACTCGCCAAATGATGCAAGATCAGCAGTTAAACAGTGTGATTGAAGCCATGACCAGCGTTGCCGGTATCAATGCCCGGCCGATGGATAACGACAGATACAGCATCAGCTCGCGGGGGATTGCGGTCACCAGCATTCTGTACGATGGCGTGCCAACCACCTATGACACCCGTTTTAACTACGGCGATAACCTTATCGATACCGCCATCTACGAGCGGGTGGAGATTGTCCGTGGCGCCACAGGGTTAATGACTGGCGCAGGTAACCCTTCAGCCGCAATTAACCTTGTGCGTAAACGCCCGACACAAGAACTTATGGGCAACACCTCAGTGAGTGTCGGCTCATGGAACAATCTGCGTGGCATGGTCGATTTATCCAGCGGCTTAAACGACAGTGGCAGTATTCGTGGCCGTGTTGTCGCCGCCTATCAGGATAAAGAATCCTTCCAAGACAGATACCAGCAGCAACGCACCACCCTCTATGGCATTGTTGAAACCGATATTAGCGACAGCACACTGCTGACCTTAGGCGTGGATTATCAAGACACCACGCCCGAAGGCACTATGTCCGGCGGGCTGCCGCTGTTCCACAGTGATGGCAGCCGAACAAATTACGATCGCGCCACTTCCACCGCCCCCGATTGGGCCTCGGCGCATACCCAAGGGCTTAATACCTTCGCCAGCCTTGAACATCGTTTTGATAACGGTTGGGAGCTAAAAGGCACCTACAGTTATGGCGATAACTCACTGGAATATAATGTGCTGTGGGCTACGGGTTATCCAGATCCTGTGACCAATCTTGGTGCAACCGCAGGTTCCATCGCCTATATTGACGGTAGCCGAACCCAACATAACCTAGACCTACGGGCGCAGGGAATGTTTGCCCTGTTTGGCCAAGAACATCAGCTCACTTTTGGCTGGACGGGTCAGCGCCAAGAGTTTGCCAACCCGTACTATTATCCAACGGCCGCCGTACCACCCTTGGGAGATTTTCGCGATCCCAACTTCCAGTATCCAAAACCGCAGTGGAAAGACACTCACACCACGGGCTCCTTTGGTGAAACCGAACAAAGCGCCGCCTATGTGGCCACGCAGCTCAATCTAACCGATGCCTTGGCATTGCTCGCAGGGCTGCGCCTTAATCAGTGGCAAACCGACCAAGATAACTTTGGCAGCATGTATGACTTTAAGGTCGACAATGAGCTCACCACCTATTTTGGCTTGACCTACGCTCTGGGCGAGCAATACTCCCTTTACGTCAGTTATACCGATATTTTTGCGCCACAAACCTTGCAGCGCATCGATGCCAGTTACATCGATCCCGTCAAAGGCAAAAACTACGAGGCGGGCATTAAGGCAAGCTTGATGGATGAAAGCTTAGACATGTCATTGTCGGTATTTGAAATTCGCCAAGACAATGTTGGCGAACGCACTGGCGATGTGTTGCCAGGCACCACTATCCCAGTGTATCGAGAGGTTAACGGCACCAAAACCCAAGGCTTTGAGTTTGAATCCACGGGCAAAATCACCGATGACTGGAATATCTACTTCGGCTACACCCAATTCAGTACCGATGATCCTAAGGGCAATCGCATCAACACCACATCCCCTCGCCAGCAGCTAAAACTCTTTACCACTTACACCTTTAGCGGTGATTGGAACAAGCTACAAGTCGGCGCAGGGGTAAATTGGCAAAGCCGAGTCTATCAAACCGTGAACTCGCCCTTAGGCAGAGTCGAGGTTGAGCAAGACTCCTACGCATTAGCAAGCTTAATGGCAAGTTATGCCTTTACCGAGCAGCTAAAGCTAAGCGCCAATATGCACAACGCCTTAGATAAAACCTATTACAGCCAAGTGGGGCAATATAGCCAGTTCCAATACGGCACCCCGCGCAGCATGAGCGTGAATTTGGATTATCGCTTCTAACAGGCTGTCGATAACCAGCGATTAATCAATAAAAGCTGCGGTGAGTAGGCTCACCGCAGTTTAATCAATTCAAGCCAAAGGAGTGATTATGGCGCGCCAAAGGGAAACGCTACCGACCTTAGCCAAGCTTTCCAGAGGAACTCAACCTGATCATACCAAGCAGTGTCATCACAAACCCTCACAGAGTGTAGGCACTGTAGGCGGCGCGCAAACAACCGACTTAACAGCGCTAAGCCCTGCGGATTTAACTCAAGTCGCCAAAGCGTTTAATCAACGACTGGCGCTGCGTGCCCCATTTTATGCCCAGCATTTTGTGGCAACCACTAAGCCCCAAGGACTCAATATTGATACTTGGAGTCAGCCAGCCGTGTATCAATCGCTATTACTGGATTTTGCCAAGGCCTATCCACCTTTGGGGAAAACCTCATCTTCCAGCCCGTCAGAAAATATTCCCGAGCAAATATTGCTCAGCCATAGCTGCAACTCCAAAGCCCTGCACTCGCTATGGGGACAGTGGTATTTCGGTCTGTTAGTGCCACCCATGTTGGAATGGATTATTAACGCACCGCACTCGCTCGCGAGCACCATTGAGCAGATTGAGCAAATTGATATAGCGCCTGAGCATTTTTATCTTCACCCCCACGATTCAGGCAGAGTCGCAGGTTTTGAGTTTCAATTAACACCCACTCCTAAGGTGAAAGCCGCCATAGTTAAAACCACGGTCTTAACGCCCCACCGCGAACGACAACTTATTCAGTGGATTCAAAGCCATCTAATCCCTAACGTTGAGCGATTAACCAGTCTAAGCCCAACACCCGCAAAGCTGTATTGGAGCCATTTAGGCTACCTTATTCACTGGTATTTAGGCGAAATGGCATTGCCAGATATTGAATTTGAACAGCTTAAGACGCTGCTGTTCAACACTAAATCCTTTGAGGATGGCGAGGTTAATCCACTCTTTAACAGCATTAATTTGCTACCCGCCTCTGCTGCTGATGCGGACAATATTCGCCGCGTGTGCTGCTTAAGGTATCAACTCACGAATAGTCATCGCTGCGCCGATTGCCCGTTAACTACGCGCGCCCAAGCAAAATGTGCTGCTCAAGCTTAACATTATCGGTCGCAGCTCGCAGACTTGATAGGACTATATGGATTACAACAGCCGTTGCCGCCGCTTTCATGCAACAGTTAGCAATCGGTCACCTTTCACGGCTTTTTCCCTCTAGCCCCCCGTGCTACACTCAAGCCCACGTCTTCTTAACACGATTATTTATGAAACAACTGCTTGATTTTTTGCCACTCGTTATCTTTTTTGCCGTCTATAAATTTTTCGATATTTATATCGCCAGTGGCGCCTTAATCGCAGCCACCGCACTGCAATTAGTCGTGACCTATGCGCTGTATAAAAAATTGGAGAAGATGCACCTGATTACCTTCGCTATGGTGACAGTGTTTGGCACCCTCACCTTAGTGTTCCATGACGATGCCTTTATCAAGTGGAAAGTCACTATTATTTATGCGTTATTTGCCCTAGCCCTTGGCGTGAGCCAACTACTCGACAAGTCGATTTTAAAGTCCATGTTGGGTAAAGAGATGAAGGTGGCCGATAAGATTTGGGCACATGTAACTTGGTACTGGGTAAGCTTTTTTGCCATCTGTGGCCTAGTCAATATCTATGTCGCCTTTAGTCTGCCATTAGAAACTTGGGTGAACTTTAAAGTATTTGGCCTCACCGCCTTAACCCTGATTAATACCGTAATCACCGTCTTTTACCTTTATAAACATCTTCCCGAAGATCAACGCAAGGAACTCAAATAATGTGGTATATGATTTCAGCTCAAGATGTTGAGAACAGCTTAGAAAAACGTTTAGCAGCACGCCCTGCGCATTTAGCACGCTTACAGGAACTGGCCGATGAAGGTCGCCTGCTCGTTGCCGGTCCACACCCGGCTATCGATAGCGAAAATCCAGGTGATGCAGGGTTTAGCGGCTCATTAGTGGTTGCAGATTTCGATTCGTTAGCCACAGCTCAAGCCTGGGCAGATGCAGATCCTTACTTCGCGGCGGGCGTATATCAAAGCGTTGTGGTTAAACCCTTCAAACGAGTTCTGCCTTAATGAAAATCGTTTCTTTCAATATCAATGGATTGCGTTCTCGCCTGCATCAATTGCAAGCGTTAATCGACAGCCATCAGCCCGATATTATCGGTCTGCAAGAAACCAAAGTGCACGATGAAGCCTTCCCGCTCGCCGAAGTTGAGGCCATGGGTTATCACGTGCATTACCACGGTGGCAAGGCACACTATGGCGTTGCCATGCTCTCCAAAGTCGCCCCACTTAAGGTGCAAAAGGGCTTTGCAACCGATGAAGAAGATGCCCAGCGCCGCATGATTATCGGCACCTTTGCTCAGGCAAATGGCCGTCCGCTAACTGTGCTGAATGGTTATTTCCCTCAGGGCGAAAGCATTGACCATCCGACTAAGTACCCTGCTAAGCGTAAGTTTTATCAGGACTTAATGGCGCATTTGCACGCTAATCATAGCAACGATGAAGATATCGCCATTATCGGGGATATCAATATTTCGCCCATCGATTTGGATATCGGCATCGGTGAAGTCAACCGCAAGCGTTGGCTAAAAACCGGAAAATGTAGCTTCCAACCCGAAGAGCGTGAATGGCTCAAAACCCTGCAAGATTGGGGACTGGTGGATACCTTCCGTCAACTGCACCCCGACCGCAGCGAGCGTTATTCATGGTTCGATTACCGCAGCAAAGGCTTCGATGATAACCGCGGTCTTCGCATCGATGTGATCTTAGCCACGCCGTCACTGGCCGCACGTTTAATCGAATCCGACGTCGATTACGATCTGCGCGGTATCGATAAACCCTCAGATCACGCGCCAATTTGGAGCACCTTTAAAGAAGCCTAACTCGCTTGAGTAACTTCTTTAATCGATATAAAAACATCGGCCTAAGCCGATGTTTTTGTTTGTCATTAAAATATAATCTCCGATTAATGATTGAGTGATTACATTTGATCATCGACATACTGAGATTAACCTGACACAGAAATTTGAACGGCCTCTTGGATTTCTATGTTTTATTTTCTGGTGATAGTGACGATTGTGAGGCCTTATCAATGAAGGGAGAGCGAAATTTGTCACTTAACGTTGTAAAAGAAAGCGTTAAAATTACACCATTAGAAAAATAGAAGATTTGTACAATAAAAATTTCAAAAGCGCTGTACGCCGCAACACCTTCAAACAATGAAATTGACAAGCTGATTAAACTTAGAATTGCAAATATATTCCTCGCTATCAGGTTAAAACTTAGCATAATTAAAGCCGCAACCTGCAAAGGACCAATTATGGACAATTTAAGCCAATGCGGAATTTGTGAATTAAAACCGTGCCATTCCATCGCATTGACGATGTCACTACGATACTCCCAACCACCAGTCATATAGTTTAAGAAGAAACTAGCCAAGCAAAGAATGATAATTGATATTCTATAGATTGTTTCAGACTGCATCTAAACTCCATTTCGCAATAAGAAAATAAATCCTGCCATCCGTATTGGCTCAACAACATAATGCACTTTCTGTTCTTCTACAACCTGCACAGGCCAAAGTAGCTTGGATGAGCGTCATCAAAAGTCGCAGGACCTTATCTGAGGAAAAATCGAGCTAATGCTTTAGAAAAAAATTGAGACTGACATAGCCTCAAGGTCGCACGTGAGCCTTTAGCTTTCTATCTCGACAACGTTACTCACCCTATTACCTTTGAATAGCAAAACGACTGTGGGTATAAGTTTTTTGGCCAAATGTACAGTCAATTTACAGTTAAACTAAATGAACAATATTGTCTAATTTTAAGAATATAAAAATGGCGGTACATCAGATGTAACCGCCATGTTTATTTGACTATTACGCTTCGCCAAGGGAGCGAGATTCAGCTTCAAAGCTAATGAGGACTCATAGAGCTAATCCACATAAAAGCAACCACTTAGCTAGTGCGGTACTGTTTAAGGATCCCTTCGAGTTCAACCGAGGCATGTTGCAAATCATGTGCTAGGCTGACACTGCGCTGTGCTGTTTGTTTAATGGTATCGGATTGATGACGGATCTCATTAAGCTGGCCAGCAATATCGCGAGCGGCAACGCTTTGTTCTTCCGCCGATGCAGCAATTTGGCTACTCATATCAAAGACGGCATTTACCGATTGCGCCATCCCTTCAACATCGTTACCCACTTCAACAATGGCACTGCGGCCTTCATCGGCGCGGTCCACAATCTCGGTGGTGATATTGGAGAGCTGACGAGTGCCCGATTGCAATCCTTCGATCATCGCTTGGATCTCAACTGTCGCTTGTTGAGTACGTCCCGCTAAGGTACGCACTTCATCGGCAACCACCGCAAAACCGCGACCTTGCTCACCTGCGCGCGCCGCTTCAATGGCCGCATTCAGCGCCAGCAAGTTAGTCTGCCCAGAAATACTATTGATGGTTGTCACTACCGCATCAATAGCCGCCGCATCCTTAGATAATTGTTCTACCGATGAAAAGGCTGCACCAATTTTGGTTGAGAGCAAACCAATACTGTCCACCGTATGGCTAATACGCCCTTGGTTGGCACTCATTTGGCTGGCGTTATCTTTAGTCTGTAGTGAAGTGTTACTGGCATTAACCGACACTTCTTCAATCGCCGAAGTCATTTGCGCCATGGCCACAGCCACTGAATCTAAAAATTGATGCTGGGCACCAATTAACTCACCGCTGATTTTTGCTTGCTGATTAAACTCATCGGCAGCGAGGGAAAGTGTTTGGGCATTATTGCGGATAGCGCTCACCATTTCGCTCATGTTATCGGCACAGCGGTCAATTTCGCGGGCGATTAAGCTGAAGTCATCGGTACCGAAAAAGTTTAATCTGAAACTTAAGTCGCCATCGGCTAAGCGTTTGATGGCCATGTACATATCCCACAGACCACCGCCGAGGGAAGTTGAAATCCAATAGCTTAATTGGAATAAGGGCAATAAACCGATTAATGCAAACCAAAACATCAAATTAGCATCGCTGCGGCCATCACTTTCCCATTCGGACACATTTTGCGACAGTGCGAGCGCGCTGCCAGATGCCACCGTGGCGCTGGCGGTAACATTATCCCTTTGGCGCAGCGCCTCAGTTTGGCGAGAGACAACACTCAGCCCATTGTCTCGGGCAAATTGTGATAATGCATCGCCCTGCAACTGTTGCGCATTTGCGACTTGGGCAAAGGCATCAACCGTCGCCTGAACTCGAGCCAAAGAGGCGGCTTCGAGGTTGCGGTGAGCATGTTGGTAATTGATAAGTGCGATGGTAGCCGTGATTAACGCCACCATAGAACAGACAATCCAAAATTTGCCGTTAAGACTGAACTTGATCAATATGGCATCAATGGTGCGAAACTGGATTTGTTTCATCTTGATATTTCCTAAGACCTAAAGCTATCGGGTACTAAATCAGCATTATAGCTCATCTATTCGATCACTCAGTTACCGCATGGCTATCATGCGAACACAAAAGTGATGGAAGATTAATCGGCACTGGCGATTTCAGAACCTGTTGATGCTGACCATTTTTGGCGAAGGGTGATTAGCTGCGCCGTCAATAAGCTCATGCAAAAACCTAACAGTGCGCCTAACACTAAAGGCGGCACAATATTGGCCACATCCCCAGCCATAGCAAAGGTAATACAACAGCCGATAAAGGCACCGGGAATAAAACTGAGTTTTTGATAACTGGCCTGTAGGCACATTGCCGAGGTAGCGATACCTGTAAACAGATAACCCGCCACAGGCGATACGAAAAAACTGCTACCGCTGATAATGAGCCAAGCCCAAAACACACCGGAGAGATTGGTGCACCACGCCATCATCACGCCTTGAAAACCCGCCTTAGGCTGAGCAAAAAACGTGCTGCAGCCTAAAAAGCCAATCCAAGTAACGAGATGAAAGGCATCTGCGATACCACACCAGACAGAGGCTAATAGCCCCGCCGAAATAGCGACTTGCCAACGATTTTCCATGATGACCCCTTTATTGTTTTCACGGAAGTAAATACTCAAATGCGCTTAAGGTGCGGCTGTATTATGGTGTTATAGCGCCCTTCACTTCCGTGTCGATCAATTTTTAGTAGGGATCTGCAATCAATGATTGACTCACAGGCCAACTAGGAACTGATTCAAATGAATGTGTACGCGAGTCCGCATACCTTAGGTCACTTGAGTAAACATATTAGTTAAATTACCTCTATTCTGGTAACAAAAACCTGATCTATTGCTAATTTTCGGCATTAATGCCCGTAAATTTGCTAACAAGCAATTTATTTGTGGTAAAAAAACGAAAAAAGCGCTTATTAGGCGCTTTTTTGCTCACTCAGGTGTCGTTTACAGCATCACACCTTTAACTGTTTATTAACCGGCAGGTCGCGGATCCTAAGGCCTGTTGCGGCAAATATCGCGTTGGTCAGGCTTGGTGCCACCGGCGGCACGCCGGGCTCACCCACACCCGCAGGCGGCGCATCCGAGTCGATAATGATGATCTCCATCTCCGGCACTTGGGGTAAACGTAGCAAGGGATAATCATGGAAGTTAGACTGCATCACCTTACCCTGCTGGTAACTGATCTCACCCATTAGCGCCAAGCTTAAACCAAATACTATCGCGCCTTCGGTCTGCGCTTTCACCCTGTCGGGGTTAACTACAGTGCCAGCATCAATCGCAGCAATGGCATTCAACACCTTAAGCTGTTTATCCTCACCAACCTCAACCCGTATCGCTACCGCCACCACACTCACAAAACTTCGGTGCACCGCAAAGCCCCAACCTTGATGTTTACCCGCTTTAGGCGCCTTAGCCTGTGCCTGTTCAACCGCCTCAATCACCTTGAGGTAACGGCCGACATCAACGGGATGACGATTTAAGTCTTCACCATAGTTACCATATTTAAAGCCTTGGTTCTCAAAGGTCTCTCGCCTTGCTTGCCCCAGCAAGATGCGCCACATATCGGGACAAGATAACTTGGCTTTATGGGCCATTTCATCGACAAAACTGCCCACGCCAAACCCATGTTGAATGTTGCATACCGAGCGCATCCAACCGATACGGCTATGGGCTGTGGCCTTAACGGCCTCGTAGCGTAAATTGGAGAGGGCAAAGGGCACATCGACAAAACCTAAGTCCAACTCACCGCCGGATGGATATTCGACACCCTCGGCAAAGGTGGAGCTTATCGACGGGAAGCCCGTACGCGCCAGCAGCGCCGTGGGTTTGTTGTTGGCATCGAACAAGGCCTGATAACACTGGACACTGATGGCATGGTAATAACCGTTTTGGATCTCATCCTCACGGCTCCAACTCACCTTCACCGGCCGTTTAAATTGCTTGGAGAGTAGCGCCGCCTCCACACTGAAATCTGGTTTGGACTTGCGCCCAAAGCCGCCGCCAAGTAGCGTCACATTCACTTTCACCGCATCCTCGGCGATACCTAAGGCCGCGGCCACATTTTGTTGGGTACTCTGCGGAGTTTGTGTCGATGCCCAAATTTCACAGCCCTTCTCGGTCACATTCGCGGTGGCCACAGGCGGCTCGATGGAGGAATGGATAAGGTAAGGCACGGTATAAATCGCCTTAAGGGTATCGTCCTTTGGCCAGGCTTTGACCTCATCACCAACTTGACGTACCACCTTGCCAGGGGCTTGTACCTTGTCCACCAGCTCTTGCAGGTAGGTTTTAGAATCGTGGCTGCTGTTGGCAGACTCAGTCCAGCTCACTTGCAAGGCTTTACGCCCCTGCAACGCGCTCCAAGTATTTGTCGCCACCACAGCTACGCCGCCTAGGGCTTGAAAAGTGGGAGCGCCCTTGGACGTTGGCAAACGGTACACATCGACCACACCCGCTACCTTGCGCGCCGCACTATCGTCAAGACTAGCCACATCGCTCCCCAATACGGGTGGGCGCATAATGCTGGCATAAAGCATGTTATCCACTTGGATATCATAGCCATAGACAGCCTTACCCGTGAGCATGGCCTGCATATCGACTATCTGACGCGAAGCACCAATTTGCTTGAAATCCTTAACCGCCTTTAACCGCAGCGAATCGGCTGCGGGCAATGGTAATCCCGCCGCATCGAGGGCTAATTCACCAAAGCGCCCAGCACGGCCAGATTTGGCATGCAGCACTTGATGATCTTTAGCCTGCACTTCACTCACGGGGACTTTCCAGCGGGCTGCTGCGGCTTGTTCAAGCATGGTTCGAGCCATCGCGCCCATCTCACGCATGCGGTCATAGTTTTCGCGAATACTGCGGCTACCATCGGTATTTTGGCTGGCGTAGCGTTTATCGGCGAGCCCTTGAATAGGCACAATTTTATCCCAATCAGCCTCCAGTTCCTCGGCCAAGATTTGTAAAATCCCCGTGCGGATCCCCTGACCCATTTCGGAGCGGTGGCAGGTCAAATAAACCTTGTCATCCTCACCGATAGCGATAAACAGATTGAGCCGCGCCTGTTGGTCCTGCGCCAATGCCATTGGACTCCAACTGAGACCGCTTGCGCCAAGGGCGAGACCGCCCCCAACGGCGCCGAAGAGTTTTAACACATCGCGGCGACTGATATTTTCAACTGCGGTGAATGTACTCATCTTAGCCCTCCTGTTTGGCATAGCTTTGCAGCGCCGCTTTTATCCGAGGATAGGTACCGCAGCGACACAAATTACCCGACATCGCAGCATCGATTTGTTCCGCCGATGGTTTTGGATGCTGAGTGACTAAAGCCGCTGCTGACATTAATTGCCCAGCCTGACAATAACCACACTGGGGCACATTGTGTTCGGCCCAAGCATTTTTAAGCTTTTGATTACTAAGCCCTTCGATCGTAGTCAGTTGTTTACCTTGCACCTGGGATACGCTGGTTAAACAGGCGCGCACAGGCTGACCATCTAAATGCACGGTACAAGCGCCGCAGAGCCCCGCGCCGCAGCCATATTTAGTGCCCGTTAAGCCTAAAATATCCCGTAACGCCCAGAGGATAGGCATATTGGGATCCGCATTTAAAGTAAAGGATCTGCCATTAATGGTCAGGTTTTGGGAAGGCATCGCAAGGCTCAGGTCCTGTGCCGCCTCCGAGGATGGTATTGCCATAACTCACTCCTTAAGTGCCAACCACGACGCAAGATCGGCTTTAGTATCAATATCAATCGCGGCATGGGGTAAGGGAACAGCCACTAACTCACCCACATTTGCCAGTTGTTTTAAGATAGATTTTGCGCCGCGATCGCCAGTCAAATCCGTTAATAAATCGAATATTGAGGCATTAAAAATAGCAGGGGCGCCTAATTCATCCAACGTCCCTTGTCCATTCAACTCAGCTTCGTTCGTATAAAAAGCGGCCACAGATTGTTGACTCGTCTGCCAAGTCTCAATCACCTGCCGATAGTCTTCAAATGTCAGCGCAACTTGATCCGCTAAGGTGAGTAACATGCCATCAAACTGCTGCGCTTTTGCATAGGCCGCCGCGACTCGCAGCGACGACGCCAAACCTGTTTGCCAATTAGGATTATCAAGCAACGTCAGTTTTACCGCTCCGAGAGCGTCAAGTTGCGGACGCAATAATGTTTGATGGGCACCAAGCACTACCAACAGTTCTGCAGTGACTTGATTAGATGATCCCATTACTAATGGAGCCGAGGTGAAGCGAGCCAAACGGTCGATATGGCGTTGTAAGATGCTATGCCCTTGCCCCTCACTCGCCGCTGTTGATAAACGTTGTGCCAGCTTCGCCCCCTGAAAGCGCCGACTCTCGCCTGCCGCGAGCACAGCAATGAGCAATCTTTGCCTGATGCGCATTAAGGCATCATTCCATCGAGCGAGGAAAATGCCGCGCCATGAAGCACCCCATGGCATTGGGCCAAGATACTCAAGGCAATGGCGCTCGGTAACTCGCCCCCCAGAGCAAGCCCCGCAGGTGCCGAGAAAAAGCCACTAAACGACTCAGTATTGAGTTCGGCCATCGCCAACACTTTATCCCGCCGATGAGCTGGCCCCAAGAGGGCAACATATTTAAGATCAAAAGGTTGAATAGCTTTGAGAGCCGCCGCATCCAAATTCAGGTGATGGTGCATGACCACGGCGCAATCTAATTGCGCGACAAGCGCTTCGGCATCATCAAGGCTTTGCTTGACGATATGGGCATGGGGAAAGTCGGCGCTTCTCGCATAGGCGGTTCGCGTATCAAACACGCTCACCTGCCAACCTAAACTGTGGGCAATCGCTGCCACGGGTTTAGCATCTATTCCTCCACCAAAAATCCCTAAATGAAATCGTGGTCTGAGTGGGATGATAAGCGCCTCCCCTTCAGGCTGGCTGAGTATGCCCGCCTTTGGAAAGTCCGCCGTAGGAAAAGGGGCACTTTGCGCCGGATAAAACTGTGCAGCGTAACTGCGAGCATCGCTGCCCGCAGGCACTAAGGGCAATTGATAGTAGCCCAACAGCCCCTTGCGAAACGCTTGTACTATGTCCACTAGCCCAAGATCATGATTTTCTTTAAGCAGAGGGATCAACATGATATCGACTTTACCACCACAACCTAGGCGGTAGCTGGCATCGGATTCATCGGTCGCATCATAGGTGATACAAGTAATCTGTTGCGATTGCATGGCTTGCTGCGCATGACGGCGAAGATCGGCCTCTAAACAGCCACCACTTAATATCCCTGCGCCTTGGCCAAACTCGTGGAATAACATCATGGCGCCGGGTTTACGGTAGGACGAGTCTTGGATATGGGTAATCACCGCCAGCACCCATGAATCATCCGCGAGGGGCAACCAATGTTCTAATAAGTCTTCCATTTGGTGATCCATCGACATTGACTCCCTCTCTATTTCGCTAACTTAGGGACACATTTAATGCATCCACGATTGAAATCAGCGTAACTGATTAAAAAATTATCTTTATGTAGAACAAGCTAACAAAGGAAAATTGAATTTAAAAGGGCAAAAGCGGGGAAACACAAAATAGCTAAAGGATAAAGCTGACATCCCTGTCAACAAGTGTGAGATAGCCTTGAACTAAGGGTTAAAACTGATACTCTCCAGCCTTAGTTCGTAGTGCTTGGGATTGATTATCTAAGCTAATAGAGGTGAATTCGATTTGCTCAATAATTTGTGACACTTCGCGGGAATTATCGCGGATTACCATAAGACTGGTGGCAATATCCTTAGACACCAGAGATTGCTCTTCGGTTGATGCCGCTACTTGGGTATTAATCCCATGAATCGCCGCAGTGCTATGGCGAATATCATCAAAGACCGTCACGATACGTTGCAATTCACCTGAGGCTTTTTTCATTAAGTTAGCTGCTTGGGTGACTGAGCTGCCCACCTGATTGGTGCGATTTTGTAAACTGGCAACAATATCATCAATTTCCTTGGTAGAATCTTGAGTGCGCTGTGCGAGTGAACGCACTTCATCGGCTACCACCGCAAAACCACGCCCTTGCTCACCCGCCCTCGCCGCCTCAATTGCGGCATTGAGTGCCAATAAGTTAGTTTGCTCAGCAATCGCTTTAATCACACTTAGTACATTACTGACTTGAGTGCTCTCATTCACCAAATGCTGCATCGAATCTTGGGTGGTCGTAAATTCACTTTCGAGCACCGCCATCGCATTCAATGCCTCTGAAACCGTATCCTGACCAACGCCCACATGGGTTTCATTTTCTGCTGCCCGAATTTCGGCGTTCGAGGTGCTCTCACTAACATGCACTAAGGTGGTCGTCATTTCTTCCATCGCGCTCGCACTGGCATCGAGCTCTTTGGCGACTCGGTTTGAGCTTTGACGGGAAACTTGAATCGAAGCTTTGGTTTGTTTAGCGAGATCTGCCACCTCCTTCGCAATACTGTCCGTCGTCGCTAATGAACTGGCTAGAGATGAAATGAATAAATTAATTTGGTTAACAATTTCCCCAATTTCACCCTGAGTCGAAACTGAGATCCTGCGGGCAAGATTTTTAGACCTTTGAATATCAAGTAATTCGCGACAGGTTTGTACGAGTGGAGTCACAATCCTACTTTTAACAATAATAAAGCCGCCAACGGCAACTAAAATCACCAAAAAGAGTACAAACTGCGAACCATTGAGTGCCATATTTAAAGAATCCAATCGATTACTCACCTCACCCTCAGTGCGTTTATCCAAGGCGGTAAAAAACTGATCGATCGGCTGCATGATCTTGGCTTTTTCACTATGATATTGATCGCTATGTAGTAATTCCCTCGCCATCGCGAGATTCGGCTCACCTTTAATGCTGTAGGTTTGGGTATTTGGGTCGATAAAAATTCCTTTCACCGCGTTCATCGCCTTGACCTCAAGGGCGACTAAAGCATCAGAATTTTGCTGTGCCTGCTCGAGATAATGGAACTCCTCATCGGAAAACCCCAAAGCCTTCATTTGGCTTTTGATGGCCACTCTGGCGCCATCAGGCTTAGGTTTATCGCCATAACTGAGCACCAAATCCCAATAAATCTGGTGATATTTTTCCGGCCTAGGTTTTTCACCGTTACGAATGGCCAGAATATCCATATACATTTTTTCGTACTTTTCATCCCCAGTCACCGCATAGGTACGGGCGAGTCTGGTCAAATCATCAGAACTTTGCCGAAGTTCATCAGCAATTTGGTAGGATTGATAGCGAATATTCGCAGCATCATTAAAGAGTTCAATCTTAGATTTGACATTAAAACTCAGCGCCGCCGTAATCACTGCACTAGCGACGATTGTGGAAAAAACAACACTCATCATCGTTTTTGTATTCATAGTTACCCCGATAGACACCTACAACGTTAGCTTTAAGTCTAGCCAGTAAAATGTAACTAAAAAGTAAAAAAAACAGAATTTTGATGAATAATACACAGAGTTACGAGCGATTCTCAGTTGCGTAAATAACCGATATTTGGTTTAGGTCAAAATATAATGCTTAAAAATAGATAGTTGCGGATAAATCTAACTAAAAAGACCCAAGATGTGTGTCAAGCAGAGATGAGGTTTGCAGGTTTAATCAGGCACAGTAAATATGAATTGTACCTGATTAGAACTCGCATTTTGGTTGATATTAAGTCAATTGACGCAGTGTTATGCAACTTAGAGCAGTAACTGATCAGCCACAAAGGGATTATGTTCACGCTCTTCGCCAAAGGTAGACATAGGTCCGTGGCCAGGAATAAATTCCACGTCAGCGCCTAAAGGCCAGAGTTTAGAGGTGATTGAATGGATCAAGCTTTGATGATTTGACTGAGGAAAATCAGTACGGCCAATCGAGCTTCTAAAGAGAATATCTCCGACCCATGCAAGCTTGGATGAGGCCGAATAAAACGCCACATGTCCTGGTGTGTGGCCAGGGCAATGCAGCACAGTCAAACTTTGCTCGCCTACGGTGACGGTATCGCCATCACACAGGTATTGATCGGGTTCAAAGGCATCACAGTGGGGAAAACCAAAGTTTTGACTCTGTTTAGGCAGATTTTCAATCCAAAACTTATCCGCCTCATGTGGACCAACGATGGGTACATTCGTTTGTTGTGCTAATAACTTAGCACCGCCAACATGATCAATATGACCATGAGTGAGTAACACTTTTTCAAGGGTCAGCCCTAATTTAGTGACTTCACCTAAAATACGGTCAACGTTCCCTCCCGGATCGACAACCGCTGCATGCTTAGTTTTTTCACACCAGATCAAGCTGCAATTCTGCTGGAAAGGTGTCACAGGAATAATTTGGTACTTCATAGCTTCAATCTCGTGTTATCCATAGCCGATAGATTACGCTAAGAGGGTTATCATGGCTCAATTTTTTATAATAAAAATTGATCTCAACCAAAGGCTAATCAAATAATCCTAACTTGCGACAACAGGGCTTTTGTATACAATCTGCCATAAATAACAAGCCTAGCCCTTAAGGTCAATTGATGAAACCCGATATGATGCTCGCTGGTGTTTTCGCCAAGAAACACACATTTACTTTGCCACTCAACTACCAACAACCCATTGGTGAGCAGATTACTGTGTTTGCGAGAGAACTTTGCGCCATTGAAAATAAAGATAAAAAATTACCCTATATCGTCTTTTTCCAAGGAGGTCCTGGCTTTGCCGCTATGCGGCCCGCCAGCAATAGCGGCTGGATCCGTCGAGCACTCAAAGAGTTTAGAGTCTTATTGCTCGATCAACGGGGCACAGGCCTTTCTAGCCCCATCAATTATCAGAGCCTCAGTCACTTAACCCCTGAGCAACAGGCCGAATATTTAAGCCATTTTAGAGCCGACAATATCGTCCGTGACGCCGAATCAATCCGCACCCAGCTCTGCCCCGCCGACAAGTGGGCTATCCTCGGTCAAAGCTTTGGTGGTTTCTGCGTGCTGCACTACTTAAGTGCTGCGCCTCAGGGCGTAAGTGAAGCCTATATCACAGGTGGTATTCCTTCCCTCACGCGCAGCAGTGATGAGGTTTATCAAGCCACCTATCAGCGCGTACTCGCCAAGAATAAGGACTTCTTCCAGCGCTTCCACGATGCGCAGCATCTGGTGACTCGCCTCGCCAAACATTTACTCGAACATCCAGTGCAGTTAGCCACGGGTGAACGCCTCACGGTTGAAATGCTGCAACTGCTTGGCATTAATTTAGGCATGGAGCAAGGCCCTGAGTCAGTCTACTATTTACTTGAACAGGCCCTAGTGCACTCGCCCCAAGGTGATTATGTCAACCCGCTGTTTTTAAATCATTTTTGCCAATTACTCGACTATAACACCAACCCAATTTTTGCCCTGTTACACGAGGCCATCTACTGCCAACACAGTGCGTCACAGTGGTCTGCCCATAGGGTACGGGAGCAGTATCCGGCCTTTAACTATCAAGTGGGTAAGCCTTTCCTGTTTACTGGCGAGATGATTTACCCTTGGATGTTTGAACAATTTAGCCATTTAGCGCCACTTAAAGCCGCAGCCAATATTCTTGCCCATAAAACGGACTGGCCAACGCTTTACAATCTTGAGCAGCTCAGCCAAAACCGCGTCCCAGTTGCGGCCGCGATTTATAGCGAAGATATGTATGTCGAGATGGATTTCAGCCTAGAAACCGCCAAACAGGTAGCGCACCTAAAGTATTGGTTAACCTCAGAATATGAACACAATGGTATTCGAATGGATGGCGAGCGGATCTTAGATAAGCTCATCAGTCTCAACCGCGGTGAACTCTTAAGATAAATGTTAATTTTAAGGGTTAATTAAGTAAAAGCTGTCATTGTGTGCAGGCTCCTCATCCAAATGAGTGATTTTGGCTACAACGTTCAACGACCTATTTTCCGTGAGAGTAATCCGAGTTGGATTACTCTTTTTTTTGCTGAAAAAATGCACTCAACAAAGTTGAGTGCATGACAATAATCGTCAAAATACAGGGGAGCGGGTGTTTAACGAGGATGAAATTAACGTTTCATTTGAGGATAAGTAAACTCATGGCATTGATTGCAATAGACTTTACTTTCTTTGTGTTCCTGATGGCAGTAAGTACAAGGCAGATCAGTACCATAGTGCAGACTGTTATGGGGATTCGGCTCAACCGAATGACCCGCATCCGCAGGGCGCGCAGTCAACTTAGCCACGTCCTCGGGTGAACCATGACAACGACTGCAAGTCGCAGCATCAGGAACGGTTTTGCGTTTTGCATCACCGTGGCATGCCGCACAATCGACTTTACCATCGGCTCCAGTCATTACCTCTTTATGGTAATCCTTGATATTCATTGCATTAGCAGCCATAGGTGCTGCCAGCATGGCACCGAGTAATAGAATAAATACGGGTTTTAACATCAGAGTCTTCCTAGGCGGGGCATGGTGCCCCGCATCGCAGATTAATAGTGTGTAATAAAGTCAGTCGACGCTTGGATGTCCGGCGTGAATGGGCGATCTTTCGCAACAAAAGGCACTTTCTCGCGGTAAGCCTTGTACATGGCTTGCGTCGCTTTACCAAGTTGTAGCTCAGGGTTCGCTTGTTTGCGTAAATCAATCGCTTGAGTTGAATGTAGCAGCTCTAAACCATAGATAACTCGCGTGTTATCCACGATTTGGATCAGGTTATCCGACGCTAACTTAAGGTTAGTGAAGGTATCTTCAATACCACCAGCGATAGAAATCCCATCGAAGGAGACTGGCGTCGCTAACTGCTTGTTACGCACTTGCATATCCACAAAGGCTTTTTGAATCGCACCAAAGGCATGGCCTTGGTTTTCAGGCGCACTTAGGAAGCGCGTCAGCTTAGTAAAGTGTTCATCGGACAAATGAATGGTCCGCATCACACTGTTATGGGACACATGGGTCAAGGCCACACTCAGGTTTTGCACCGCGAGAGCCACAGGCAGCGGCTCAAAGTTAGTGGTTGGGAATACACCACCCTGCCCTTCAACCAAATACTTAGCCACTTGTGG
The DNA here is from genome assembly GCF_022557375.1 of Shewanella sp. MM_2022_3. Lineage (NCBI taxonomy): Bacteria > Pseudomonadati > Pseudomonadota > Gammaproteobacteria > Alteromonadales > Shewanellaceae > Shewanella > Shewanella sp. MM_2022_3. Next base: position 35,692 of record NZ_JAKZGV010000024.1, on the reverse strand, counting down.
GAACTGCGCATACTGGTTTGAGGCACCCACAATTACTGCGGGGTTATCATCTGAATGGTTGATTTGGATATTGAGTACTTCATCCAATGAAGCTAAGGCCTGTTCGGCGCCAGCAAAAGTATAAGCTGTCGTTCTAAAGCTCAGCGGATCTTGCAAAGGACGCTCATCATTCAGCTGCCATAAATAGCTGCCATCGAGTTGTTTTAAAATGTCACTGGCGGCGGTTTTAATATAAGGGAATGGGCGAATATCATTGGTTTGTGGCAAGAATGGCGCCACGTTGCCGTTTAATCCCTCAAGGCTTAAGCCAAAGACGGTGGGCGACACGGCCAATAGGTGCTTCGCCTCGCGGTAACCTTGCATTGCATACGCCACTGCAAAGGCGTTGTTAGATAAAATCGACAGCGCATCTTTCCCCATTGGAACTAATGGTGCAATCCCTGCATCAGCCATCGCCTCTTTACTGCTAACACGCTGACCTTTATAGAATACTTCCCACTCGCCAACCATGGCTAAACCGACATGGGATGAGAGTAGAATGTCCGCCTCACCTACCGTGCCCTTGGCTGGGATCACAGGTGTCAACCCCTTGTTAAGATAAGCTTCATAAAGCTCTGCCACCACAGGCTGCACACCGGTTTGTCCGGCTAGCATAGTATTTAACCGCACAGCTAATGCCAAACGTGTTAAGCGGATGGGCGCAGCGTCACCCACGCCTGCACTATGAGCACGAAAAGTACTAAAGTTAAAACTTCTTGAGGCATCGAGTACTGCATCACTCAATTTGCCATTAGCATCGAACAGTTTGTGGTCTTTATTAAGTCCAACACCTACGGTTAGACCATAAACGGGTTTACCTAGACGTGCGGCTTCCATCAATAGCTCGTGTGCTTTCACTAATTGGGTTTTCGCTTGTGGAGCAATTTTTACTTTAGCGCCATCGGCAATTGCCCAAGCTTGGTCTTGGGTTAAATGTTTACCATCAAGCACGACTTGCTCCATCGCTAACGCACTGCCTGAGAGTAAGCTTAAGGTGAGTGAAGCCATCAACACTGATTTATTCATAATCATCTCCAACATTTTGTTATATTTAGTAAAATCTAGGCTTGCTTAAGTGTCACAGCACTCGCTGCGGCGCAGTTACGGCCAGCGTTACGCCCCGTCACCACCCCTTCAGCAACGGCGCAGGCACCTAATCGACTTGCACCGTGGATACCACCGGTAGCTTCGCCAGCGGCATATAATCCGGGGATGGCTTTATTGCTGACCAAATGCAGCACTTCGGATTGGGTATTTACCTTCACGCCGCCCATGCAGTAATGCACCTTCGGCCACATACGCACCGCATACCAAGGTCCTTTGTCTAGCACTATGGCCTCTTGCATTGGTCGATCGAATTCTTTATCTACACCAGTCTTAACCGCCTCATTCCAGCGCTCGACTTGCGCCTTTAACGCCTTAGCAGGCATGCCGTAAATAGCAGCCAGTTCGTCTAAGGTCTCGGCTTTGCTGATGACGTTATATTTCAGTCCCCAATCTAGGGTTTGCGCCTTGCTGGCACCGGCGGCATTAGTAAAGCCAATGGGGTAGACAGGCTGTCCCTTTTCATCTCGTCTGGTCATAATGGCGTCGGCCCGCGCCTTACGGTCGGCTAATTCATTGAAGAAACGCTCGCCGGTGCGTACATCGACAACAATGCCGTGGGGATAAGTGGCAATAGTGTTGAATTGTGAAGCCGTGCCAAACCCCTTCTCGTCAGGAGATGCCCAGGGACCGAGTTGAATTTGGTCTAAATGAATGGGATTGGCCCCAATCAGCATCATTTGCTTGAGTGCCTCAGAGGTGGCACCTGCATGGTTGGTTGAATCTAAATCACTATTTAACTCAGGTAATTGCATCATGCGGTATTCGATATCACGGCCAAAACCACCGGTCGCCATAATCACGCCGCGGCGCGCGCCGATACGGCGTATTTTACCCGTGCGCTCATTGGGAAAATAAAAACCTTCACGAACTTCGACACCGATCACCCGTCCAGCCTCATCTTTTACAAAGCCTTCGAGCTTGGTCTGATTTTTCATGACCACGCCCTTGTCACGCGCAGCTTTGATCAAGGGACGAATAATGCCTGCACCTGAGCTTTCGACGGTTTGCAGTACCCGTTGTACTGAGTGACCGCCAAAATGTTGTACAAAGGGCTTCCAGTGAACACCGTAATCAATTAGCCATTGGCAAGATTCTGCTGTGCCGTTGCACACCAGTTTAAGCATTTCAACATCGTTCATGCCGCGGCCTGCCCGTAACATGTCTTCGACCATGGCATCGACTGAGTCTTCAATCCCAGCCTGCTTCTGTAGGACAGAACCTGCTACCGCCATCGCACCGCCGTTGATGGTCGAGTTGCCACCAAAGACAGGCATTTTATCGATAATCATCACGCTCACACCGGCCTCTCTGGCTTGCAGCGCTGCTGACATACCAGCAAAACCGCTGCCAACAACCAGCACATCCACTATTTCATCAAAGCTGACAGGGGCCGAATTACAACTTGCTGTGGCAGGCAGCGCCATACTTGCCCCCAGCCCTGCGGCCATGACCATGCCTCCCTTTAGTAACTGGCGACGCCCCGCATTAATATCTTGGGTTTTACTCATGCTGATTTCCTTCAATAATCACTGGAACTTGTCAGCATGAAAGTGCAGGTGCTGTGCCAAGCACCTAAAAGGAGGTATTTAAGTGGTGAATTTTGATTGCAGGCACAAAATCACGAAATATAAAGATCTACAATCACGATACTTAGTGATCAACTTGAAATATCAATGGAAAAACACTTTTATTACGAATCAACCCTAAGGCTCTGTAGTAGTCTGCAACTGGAGAAATCCCTACAGAGCTACTTTGAGTTTATTCGGGATGAACTGCCCATTGATGGGCTATTTGTGAACATTTTCCGCAAACAATTTAATGATATACAGTTTATTGCCCATGTAGATGACACCCAATGTTGTACGCTCGATAAGCGTGTCCAAATTCCTGAAAAAATGGCGCAATACTTAGAAGATCCCGAGCGACCAAGGGTTAGAATTGTTAATGATATTGAGCATGATCCTGTTACTGCATTAGTCGCACCTCAGGTGATTAAAGATATTCGGTCACTGATTATCCTGCGAATGTCGATAGAAAATACTCATCTTGGAATTGTTGGCTTTTACGCCAAAACGACAGGGGTATTTAGACCACGCCATGCCGACTTAATTGCGCCGCATATGCAGAACTTAGCGCTGATCACGGCGCTAAATTTAAGGGATCGAAACTTACTCAAAGAAAATGAAGCGCTCTCAAAACAAAACGTCAGTCTGCGCCGCACTTTAGATATTCAAAATGGCGTGGTTGGTGCCAATTCGGGCCTAAAACAGGTGATGCAGCAGGTGCAATCCATCGCCAAAATCAACACCACAGTGTTAATGCTGGGAGAAACCGGCTGCGGTAAGGAAGTCATCGCCAACGCCATTCACGAGCTGTCGGAACGTTCGGGTAAACCTTTTATCAAGGTTAACTGTGGCGCTATCCCTGATACCTTGATTGACTCCGAGCTTTTTGGTTATGAAAAAGGCGCATTTACAGGCGCCGATTCGCGCAAAATTGGTTACTTCGAACAAGCCAACGGCGGCACAATTTTCTTGGATGAGATTGGCGAGCTACCGCTTTCAGCCCAAGTTAGACTACTCAGGGTTCTACAAAATAGTTGTATCACCCGTGTTGGCGGCCACGATGCAGTGCAACTTGATATTCGTATTATCGCGGCGACCCACAGAAACCTTCAAGCTATGGTGCACAGAGAAGTGTTCCGTGAAGATCTCTGGTATCGACTGGCGATTTTCCCCATCGAGATCCCGTCACTCAAACAAAGACGCACAGATATTCCTCTGTTAGTGCAACATTTTGTCGAGCAGCTCAGTGCCAAGTTTAATTTGCCGCAGTTACCAAGGATTGCACCAGAACAGTTGAATATCCTCAATCAATATGGCTGGCCCGGCAATGTGCGAGAACTTATCAATGTGCTTGAGCGCGCCATGATCCAGCATCCTGCAGGTCCGCTTGACTTTCGTTTTCTGGTTCCACAACACTGTGAAGAAGTGAAAACCCCATCAAATCAAACCGTGATTATCGATCCAAGCCATGCTAGCGATAAGTTGGTACCGCTGGATGTGATGACCAAAAAATACATCAACCATGCCTTAAGGATCACGGGGGGTAAACTCTATGGCCCTGGCGGTGCCGCTGAATTGCTTGATATTAATGCCAATACCCTGCGCAGTAAAATGAAGAAGTTAGGGATTGTTTAACTCTTTGAGTAGAAATGGATAGTTATAATAAAGGCCACAATCTGTGGCCTTTGATTTATGCTGCCGAATTAGTCGCTCAAGTCATTGAACTTAGAAGAAATAACGAATACCAACGGCGTAGTTGTTATCTTGTAGGTCTTCGTAGGCTTTATCGTCCATATCGCTGAAATCGATTTTGGCTTCGGCATACATGATAGTGTCGCGGCTATAGCGATAATGCAGACCAAGCACAGCAAACTGACGGGTCCATTTACCTTGAATTGCCGTGTTTTCATCGGTATCCAAATCCTGGTAAGTCAGCAATAGGCTAGGTACGAATCCGTTGTCATAGTGGTAGGCGACGATAAATTCAGCACCAGTTGAGTCGTACAGTTCGCCCCCCAATAACTCGTTTTGCTCACTCTTATGGGCGTTAAAACCAACATACAATCCCTTAGCATCACAACCCGGTGCATATTGATAGAAACTGCCGTATTGTGCGCCGATACCGATGATTTGGTTGGTGTTATCCACGTCTTTACCCGCAAGATTGCCAGTGAAGTCGCCACGGTTAAAACCTGCTAACACCTTAAATTTATCAGTGAAATAGTAAGTCGCACTCGCACCATAGCTTGGGTCGAAGCTCAGCTCAGAACCATCGTTTAAGGCGTGACCCTGGTTGTCATAAATTGCTACATCGCTATTTTGCTTAGAAGCGTATTGCACCGCGATATGTAGATTGCCAAAAGTATTACGGTATTGCAGCGCCGCATCGGCACGTCCAGCCCCCGTTAACCCACCATCACCGAAGGTATAAGCACCGACCGACCAGCCAGTAAACGCATTGAGCACATCCGTGGTATAGGCAACATCGTAGTAAGCTCCCCACTGCTTACCAAAGCTGAGGGTGCCCCATTTGTCGTGCGACATGCCAACATAACCTAAGCGGTTAAATAGGAAATCTGAGGTTTTTGAAGCGGATAATTGGCCGCCACCTTGGCCTTGGGTATAAATTAGACCATCGTCGCTGGTGACCATATTAATACCCCATTCAGTATGGGCAAAGGAGCGCCAGCCGTTTTTCTCTTGGCGGTCAAAACGAAATCCCACCCGGGAAAAGTTATCGATAACTGAGGTTTCATGACCATCATTTAACGCCGCAAAGCCTAACCACCCCATCATATTGACGCTATTGGTTTGATCGTTATACAGCTCGACCGCATGAGTTGTACCTGTGAATAACATCGCGGGGATCATCACTGCAAGCAATTTCTTTTTCATATCATCTATACCTATTCATTCCGCTAAATCATAAATAATCTTATGATTTGATTGGCTTATTATATTCTCCGGCCAAGGCAAAGCAGTTAGCATGCCACGGCGCAGAAAAGCTGAGTTTCGAGGTATTTTTTAGAAGTGGATCGGCCAATCACGAAATAACGTGATTGGCGGTAATTAAATATCGCGGAATAAATTAAATATCGTTACCAAATCGCGAACATTAGCGACAGTTTGATTACATTTGTGTCATCAGGCTTGGGCGGTCGCTTTGCTCGTTCGCCGTCTAGGGACGGTCGGTTTAGCTGTTGTGGATGTGGAAGATGCTGCGGCTGAATTTCTAGCATTTCCTTTTTTAGCGCCCGTTCCGGCTTTTTTCCCGCCAGCAGCGCCTTTGTTTCCAGCTTTTTGATAGCCGGACTTTTTAGCTGCTCGCTTAAAACCCTGTCCTTTTAAGCCATTGAGGGCTGAGGGTAATTGGGCGCCCGCATTTTCGATTAAGTGATTTAGCGTCCCCAGCAGTGGCTGCATAAATCCTTGATAAGAGATTTCCTTATGGCAGATGCCATTTAGGCTTGCCTCCCACAGCGCCGTCATATCGGGTGTGGTGGCACTAAGGGGTAAGCTATTGATTAAACCTTTACCCACCTCTGTTGCCACAATTGACTTGCCCTGACGCTGAATAAAACCCCGTTTAAACAACAGCTCAATAATGCCTGCACGAGTGGCTTCCGTCCCTAAGCCATCGGTTTCCTTTAAAATTTTGCGGATCTCGGGGTCAGTCACATAACGATTAATCCCCGTCATGGCGCTCAACAAGGTCGCATCGGTAAAGGCTTTAGGTGGCTGAGTTTGCTTCTCGACCAATTCACCTTGGTTGCAGTGAAGGATTTGTCCTAGGGCTAAAGGCGGTAAAATGCCACAAAACACCTCATCTTCTGCATCCTTATCGATACTTTTATCATCAGTATTTTGAAGCGATTCTCGCCCCGTAGACTCTTTATGTTCATCAGCTTCCCGTGCAAACAGTTGTTTCCAACCTAGGGATTTATCCTGTCTAGCCTTCGTTTTAAAGAGACCACCTTCAATGGTCACTTCGACCGCAGTTTCACTGTAGCAATAGGCGGGGTAAAACTGCGCCAAATACTGGCGGGCAATATGTAGATAAAGCTGCCTTTCCCGCTGGCTTAAACTGCCTAAATTGGACTGTTTTTCCGTTGGAATAATAGCGTGGTGGACATCGACTTTTTTATCATCCCACGCCTTAGATTTAAGCCGAGGATTCGGCGCCTCAGCGTGTGCGACTAACTCGGGCGCCCCCCCCATAATGGCAGCTAATACACTGCTTGCTAGACCATGTTGCTCTGTAGGTAAATAGCGGCTGTCAGAGCGCGGGTAGGTAATCAGCTTATGGCGCTCATATAAACTCTGGCAGGTATCGAGCACGTCCTTAGCGCTCATCCCAAACCGCTTGGCTGCATCAATTTGCAGTGCCGATAAGCTGTAGGGTAATGGCGGATTCTGCTGTTTATCCTTAGTGCTTAACTGGGTCACTTTGGCGGGTTTATCGGTGATCCGACGCACCACATTTTGTGCTAAGCCCTTAGCAAGCACTCGCCCTTCTTCGTCCATATAAGGTAAACAGGCTTCACTGGGTTGCCACTTCGCAGTGAAAGATTGTTGTTTATCCGTTACTAAATGCGCTAAGACTTCATAAAAGGGTTTAGATTGAAATCGCGCGATTTCCTCATCGCGGCGCACGATAAGCCCAAGGAGCGGGGTTTGCACTCGACCGACGGATAGCACGCCCTGATAGCCGACCTTTTTCCCTTGGATGGTGTAGGCCCGTGTCATATTCATGCCATAGAGCCAATCGGCACGGCTCCGGGCAAGTGCAGAAGTAGATAAAGGAATAAACTCACGGTTACTACGAAGTTGCGACAAGGCACGTTTCACCGCCTGTGGGTTTAAGTCGCTGATAAGGAGTCGCTGCGTTTGCTGTAATTTATCACCCGTCACGCCTAAATAGGCGATTACTTCATCAACCAATAACTGCCCTTCACGATCGGGATCACCCGCATTCACTAAGGTATCGGCCTGTTTTACCAGCTTTTTAAGTACAGTGAGTTGGCTACGGGTCGCGGCCTTAGGTTTAAGCTGCCACTTCTCGGGCACTATGGGTAAATGCTCAAACTTCCACGATTTGAACTCGGGGTTATAGGCATCGGGCTCGGCCTGTTCAAGCAAATGCCCAACACACCAAGACACGCAGTTTCCTTGGGCGTCTTCAATAAACCCGTCACCTTTTTTGTGGGGTTTTGGTAGCACATCGGCGATGGCACGCCCAAGGCTTGGTTTTTCAGCAATATAGAGGATCATATCTACATTAAACACTGGATATAATTACAGTGTAATTTAGCCCAAAGCAGACAATAGTGCAAACAGCCTTCTTTAGCTCAAGAGCCAATTTAGCTCGTTAAGCTCTAACTGAACACTAAAGCTGTGTAAATTTAGTTGAGAATCATTCTCATCTAAATTTATTATTCCTTCCATCACTTAAAGAGGAATCAGGAAAAAGAGATGAATACACTGACCTTGCCCTATCATGCTAAACCCGCATTCAAACCAGCATTAGTATTAAGATTCAATCAATTAATGCTATTTCATAGCCTCTTATTACTGGCATTAAGTCTGCTTTGTGGGATGGGTCTTGAAACATTAAATCTTGAGGTTCCGTTCCTCTCTTGGGCTTTTATCCTGTTTCTACCTGTAGCTGTAAGTCTATCTTTGCTATTAAAACATCGCGTTAGCCGCCGTAGCCTGGCATGGCTCTTTGGACTGTGGATGCTGTTATGGCTGGTAATTTAAGCCAAGTTTTCTTTGCCTTGCACAAATACCGTCCCCGCTATCCACTGTGGCTGAGTTAATAGTCTCAATCAATTCGCCTTATCTCCCCCGCTTTTCTCAATGATTCAAGTTGCTAGATTACAAATCTCAATGCAGCAGAGATAACACGCTGCAAAATAAAGCTCCTCAGTAACCCCATCAAATAAAGAACGTTAAATTATCAAATATTTAACAACTTTAGCTATGAAGTAACTAAAAAAATCGTTATGTTGAAGCTCTTGGACGCACACACGCGTTTTAACCTTAGGCCTAATTGGCTGTTTAGTACCCAAAATCACCTAAAAAAATCTTAAAAACTCTGCAAAAAACAACAGAATATTGGAGTTGAATTATATGAATGAGATTGTTAATGCGGTCAACAATATCGTCTGGAGTCCCGCGCTCGTTTATCTTTGCCTCGGTGTAGGACTCTTTTTCTCCCTGCGCTCACGCTTTTTACAGTTACGTCATTTACCCGAAATGATCCGTCTAATGTTTGATGGCAAAAGCACCGATGCTGGCGTGTCTTCCTTCCAAGCTTTAGCCATGACCTTAGCCGGTCGTGTTGGTACTGGTAATATCGCTGGTGTTGCCACGGCGATTACCTTTGGTGGCCCTGGCGCTCTTTTTTGGATGTGGATGGTAGCGTTTCTGGGCGCAAGCTCAGCATTCGTTGAATCCACCTTAGGCCAAGTCTACAAAGAAAAAATCAACGGTGAGTACCGCGGCGGCCCCGCCTTTTATATTGAAAAAGGCTTAGGCATGAAGTGGTACGCTTGGACATTTGCCATTGCGACCATTTTTGCCTGCGGGATTTTACTGCCAGGGGTACAAGCCAACTCCATTGGTTCAAGCTTAAAAACCGCCTTCAATATTGACCCTAATGTCACAGCAGCCATTCTTGCGATGCTATTAGGTTTTATTATTTTTGGAGGGGTGAAACGGATTGCGCAGTTCGCCAGTACTGTAGTGCCTTTTATGGCGCTCGGCTATATCATTGTCGCCTGCGTGATTATCGCCCTTAACATTGGCCAGCTGCCCGATATTATTCTGTTGATCCTAAAAAGCGCCTTCGGACTCGATGCAGGCTTTGGTGCGATTTTAGGTCTTGCGATTATGTGGGGGGTAAAACGCGGTATTTACTCCAACGAAGCGGGTCAAGGTACTGGGCCGCACGCTTCTTCTGCCGCCGCAGTGAGTCATCCAGCCAAACAGGGGTTAGTGCAAGCCTTCTCAGTGTATGTTGATACCCTGTTCGTCTGCTCAGCCACTGGCTTTATGCTGCTGATCACAGGCCTGTATAATGTGCAGGGCCCTGATGGCGCAGCGCTTTATACCGGGATTGCGGGGATTGCGGCGGGCCCTGGTTATGTACAAACCGCAATGGAAAGCATGATGCCAGGCTTTGGTAATATGTTCGTCGCCGTTGCGCTATTCTTCTTCGCCTTCACCACCATTGTGGCCTACTACTATATTGCCGAAACAAACATCGCTTATATCAATCGCAAAGTGAATCGTCCTTGGCTTACAGTGGTACTGAAAGTCGTGCTCATGGCCTCCACAGTCTATGGCACAGTGAAAACCGCAGACTTGGCTTGGGGGATGGGTGATATTGGTGTGGGAATTATGGCGTGGTTAAACATTATTGCCATTATTCTCCTGCAAAAAATTGCCTTCACTTGTCTTAAAGATTATGAATCTCAACAAAAACAAGGTATTGAGCCACAGTTTGATCCTGAAAAACTCGGTATTCACCATGCGGACTATTGGGTTGAACGTAAAAATGCGCAGGATGAGCTAACACAGAGCCAATCCAACGAGAATCCAAAAATCTCCTAAGGCTTAAAATTCCAAACAAAAAGCCAGTGACTTATCACTGGCTTTTTATTGTGTATTTTAAAGTGTGCCGACGCTTAACGCCAAGCACACTCTTTCATCTTAAGCGTTTCGTCTTATGGATGGCAGACGTTGTGTAACTCAAGGTTAGTGCCAATATCCTTATTGCGGTCAGCTTTGGCATCATCGTTACGAAGCTGCGTTAAATGATCGAGATAGGACTGATCAACGTCGTTGGTGATGTAGTGACCATCAAATACTGACGTTTCGAAACGTTTGATCTCTGGGTTTTCCATTCTCACCGCTTCGACCAGATCCGGCAGATTTTGGAAGATAATGCCATCGGCGCCGATAAGCTTAGCAATTTCATCGGCATCACGACCGTGTGCGATAAGCTCATTCGAGGTTGGCATGTCGATACCGTACACGTTTGGGAAACGAATTTCCGGTGCAGCCGAAGCAAAGTACACTTTCTTCGCCCCTGCTTCACGGGCCATCTCAATGATTTGCTCTGAAGTAGTACCACGTACAATGGAGTCATCGACTAACAGGACATTCTTACCTTTAAACTCAGTGTTGATGGCATTGAGTTTACGGCGTACCGATTTTTTACGCTCTTGTTGGCCAGGCATAATAAAGGTACGGCCGATATAACGGTTTTTCACAAAACCTTGGCGGTAAGGTAAGTCCATGCAACGGGCGATTTCTAATGCGATATCGCATGAGGTTTCCGGAATTGGGATCACTACGTCAATATCATGGTCGTACCATTCTTTTTTGATCTTTTCACCGAGCTTGGCACCCATGTTCACGCGGCTGGCGTAAACCGAGACATTATCGATAGTCGAATCTGGACGCGCAAAATACACAAATTCGAAGATACAGGGCGAGTAGCTTGGCTCTTTTGCACATTGGCGAGTATAAAGATTACCGTCGAGGGAAATATAAATCGCTTCACCCGGCGCGACATCACGCATCACTTCAAAGCCGACAGCATCGAGTGCCACACTCTCAGAGGCAACCATATATTCAGTGCCAGTTGGGGTTTCGTGCTTACCCAGCACTAAGGGGCGAATGCCGAAAGGATCACGAAACGCCACTAAACCTTGGCCAACAATCAACGCCACAACGGCATAAGCGCCACGGGCTTGCTCATGCACTTTAGCGATAGTGTCAAACACTTCATCAGCCGTCAGTGCTAAGCTCGTGGTTTTTTGTAGCTCATCGGCGAGCAGGTTTAACAACACTTCGGAGTCGGATGTGGTATTCACATGGCGACGCTTTTTAATCAGGCCTTCGGCCAATTCAAGCGTGTTGGTTAAGTTACCGTTATGGGCTAATGAAATCCCAAATGGCGAGTTAACATAGAAAGGTTGCGCCTCTGACGCGCTGGAACTGCCAGCAGTAGGATAACGCACATGACCAATGCCCGCATTGCCCTGTAAGCGCTGCATGTGTTTGACTTCAAATACGTCTTTGACCAGACCATTGGCTTTACGTAGTCTGAAAGCACCACGATCAACGGTGACAATACCTGCCGCATCCTGACCTCTGTGTTGAAGCACAGTCAGTGCATCATAAATGGTCTGATTAACCGATGATTGGCCAACTATTCCGACGATACCACACATGGGTAAGCTTCCTCATTGTAAGATGTTCTATGCCCTTTCATGTGAAATATAAGTAAAACACGAAGTAACTCCCCAGCCATTTGACCAGCGACCTTCGCCTCGATTTGAGTCTGTACCAATAGCGCGACAGAGTTCAAAGCAGACTTATTTTTCATCACTTAGGATAAATTTATTGTCTTTTTTATAGTTTGGGTACAAAGCTGGAGGTGTTTTCCAAATAGTTAAAGAACCACTGGATGACAACGCCAAATTCGGGCACTAATACAGAATCCTTCCACCATTGGGCGTTAGGTGAGCCTGTAAAAGCATCCATAAAAAACAGCAGCGCGCTGACAATCAACGCGCCCCTAATAGCACCGAAACACAGACCTAAAAGTCTGTCAGTGCCAGATAATCCGGTTTTAACCACTAATTGCCCTATGATGTAATTGATAAGGGCACCGAGTATTAATGTGGTGATAAAAAGAATGGCTATAGAAACGCCATTGCGCAGCATCTCATCGTTCATTTGTGTCAGATGGATGGCGAGGTCTTGATAAAATTGACTGGCAACAAAGAAAGCAGCAAACCATACCACTAACGACATGGCTTCTTTGGCAAATCCACGGATCAGACTAATAAGAGTCGATAACCCGATAACGAAAATGATAGCGTAATCAATCCAAACCATTGAGATGGCTTTCCAGCATAGGCTTTAAGACGGCGCGATTCTACCAGAGACTGAAACGATTCTCACCCCTAGAGAGGTAAATAAATTATTTCAGCCTCGGCAGTTCTGCATTAAGATTCCAACGGATTAAAAGGCACAATCCGACCTTTTAAACGTGTCAGACTTTCAACTTCTTCTTGTATTTTCTTCAACTTAACTTCTGACACATCTGGCCCCACAAACACTTTCGTCAACACGCCATCCTTTGGTGTGTCTGGAATTGTGTACGCCTTGTAACCGCTTTTACGCAACTGCGCCACTAGCGCTTTCACATTGGCGGCATTACTAAATGCGCCCAGTTGCAGGGTAAGTCCGGGCTTTAATGAATCACGACTCACCACTTTTATGCCATCGTCTTTGGCAGGTTTTGCAGATTCAGTTTTCGCCGTTTCGGCCTTAGGCTTTTCAGCTTTTGCAACCGTGGTTGGTTTAACCTCTGGCTTTTTAGGTTCGGTTTTAGCTATCGCAGGCTTAGGTGCATCTTTTTTAGGTTCAGACTTTGCCGTTTCAGTTTTTGCCGTTTCCTTCAACTCAGCCTTGGCATCAGTTTGTACGGCCTGTGGCTTAAGTTGCTCCTTAGCCGCAGCTTGCACGGGTTCAGATGCAGATTCAGGTTTAGACTCTGGCTTAGCATCCGCGCCCACTGCCTGCGCTAATGTCGCCTCATCATTGGGAGAAGGCTCTTCTGGCATAACATCTTTGCCATCCACGTCTTGCGCAGATAGCACTTCAAACGTGTCATCGGCATTTTTATGCGCTATCGCGGTAGGACGTAAGGGAATTTCGGCAAATTGCTCCTCTTGCCGCTCCTTCTTACCGTCTAAAATATCCGGCAAAAAAATCACCCCGAGGGCGACCAGCACCACAGTGCCGACTAATCGATTATGAAACTGGCTAGACAAAACGGTTATCCTGCTTAAAGAGAGACTTAAAACCTGCCACAGTGTAAAAGGAGCCAAACACAATTACCACATCATCGGGTTGAATTTGCGCTTTTAATGCCGTCCAAGCCGTGGCGATATCCTCGAATTCGAGGGCCTTAGTGTCTTGCGCTAAGGTTTGACGTAGCAAGCTGGCATTAGCGCCACGCTCGCCCTGTAAACTCACTAAGTACCAAGTGTCGATTAAGGGCGAAACCACAGGTAATACGCCGCCAATATCCTTATCCTTTAGCATACCGCACAGGGCAAACACTCGCTTACCCGCGACGATGGGCGTGAGTTGCTTGACTAAAAACCTTGCAGCATGGGGATTATGAGCCACATCGAGTAAAATCAGCGGCTGTTCGCTGACTTGCTCCAAACGTCCAGTTAAACGGGCGCTGCTGATGCCTTTGGCAATAATATCGGCAGCAATATGTGGCCACCCCTGTTCGACAATGGCAATCACTGTCGCAGCATTGGGTAATGGCAATGTGGGGAGACTAAGCTGTGTTAATGTAAGTACTTGCCCTTGATAGTCCCAAGTGTTGCCATTTTGCTGATAGGTAAATTCTGTCCCGACTCGATACAACTTGGCGCCTAGGTGTTGGGCGACATCATTGACGGTATGGGGCAAGTTTGGCTCGCCGACAATGGCAGGTTTTCCTTGGCGAAAAATCCCCGCCTTTTCGCGGCCAACCAGCTCACGGGTATTACCCAAATACGCCTCATGGTCTAAATCAACCGAGGTCACGACGCTGATATCAGCATCAATCATGTTAGTGGCATCTAAACGGCCGCCAAGACCGACTTCTAAGATCACCACATCCAGCTTGGCCGCTTTAAATAGGATTAAGCCCGCCAAGGTGGCATATTCGAAAAAGGTCAGCGAAATCTCGCCACGTGCCGCTTCAATCTGTTCAAAAGCCGCTACAAAGGCGTCATCGCTGGCGTCCTGACCGTTGATGCGCACCCTTTCATTGTATTTGAGCATATGGGGCGAGCTGTAGACGCCCACCGTCAACCCTGATAAACGCAGGATGTTCTCTAGCATGGCGCAGGTCGTGCCTTTACCATTGGTGCCAGCAACAGTGACAATTTGACTTGGCCCTAAATCCAATACATTAAGGCGCTCGGCAACCTTAGAAACCCGAGTTAATCCCATGTCGATTTCGGTTGGGTGAATCGATAATAAATACGCGAGCCATTGATCCAGTGGCGCGTTTGCTCCTGGCGCAACTAAGGCTGTCAATTCACTTGGGGCTATGGTCATCGGTTATTTCCTTCCTTCGAAACGCATTTAAGCTCTGCCACTATAAAAGCCATTAATCCAACATAAACAATGGCCCAAGCGCTAACTTTGGCAATTGATATTGCTCCGGATATGTCACATCCACAAGATAAAGTCCGTTCGGTTTAGCCGTTGCCGCGGCTTGATTTCTATCTTTTAATGACAACAGATCCGCCATCCAAGTCAATGGCTGGTTGCCAAGCCCAATCTCCAGCAGCGAACCGACAATATTACGCACCATATGGTGCAAAAAGGCGTTGGCAGATATATCGACGATCACATACATGCCCTGACGCGTCACTTTAACGCTGTGCACATTGCGAAACGGGGTTTTAGATTGACATTGAATAGCACGAAAACTGGTAAAATCCTGCTCGCCGAGCAGCGCCTGCGCCGCAATATGCATTTTATCAACGTCGATATCACCATGATAATGGCTGACGCCGTGGCGTAGGATCCCTGGGCGAAGATTATGATTGTAAATCACATAGCGGTAACGTCTAGCCGTGGCCGAAAAGCGGGCATGGAAGCTCTCATCTACCTCTTTTACCCAGCGTACGGCAATATTATCGGGTAAATTGGCATTTACACCTAAGGTCCAGGCACCTTCGTTACGTACGGCGTTGGTATCAAAATGCACTACCTGCCCCGTTGCATGAACACCAGCATCGGTTCTTCCTGCACAAAACAAGCTAATGGGCTCGTTTGCCACCTTAGACAAGGCTTGTTCTAATTGCCCTTGTACTGAATCGACTTCGGCCTGACGCTGCCAACCAAAATAGCCACTGCCGTCATATTCAATACCTAATGCAATCCGCATCACACATCCTCACAATTAATTTAGCGGCGCATTTTATCACAGCAGCCCGTAAAAAAAACGGCGCTGTGAGCGCCGTTGATCGTTAACATTAAAGCTTAATGCCAGTTCAAACTTAGCCGATCTCTTTAAGTAAACGAGCCGCTTCGTCCTGTTGACGCTCATTACCATCAATTTGAACTTCACGGAGTAGCGCTTTGGCGCTGTCACTGTCATCGATTTCAATATAGGCACGGGCCAAATCGAGCTTAGCGTTAACAGAGTTCTCTTCATCGTCCACATCAATCATGGCTGCATCACCAATCAGGGCACCCACATCACTCATCTCCACATCCATTTCAGGATAGAGATCTGTCTCTGTGTTATCCTGCTCGGCGTCATTAAGCAGTTTTTCAATATCGATATAGCCATGTTCGTTTTGGAAATTAGTCAAATCATGCTCAGGTACAAACTTCTTCGACTGACGTGACTCCTGCGCATCTAGCGCTGCTAATGCTTCATCGACCGTGAGAGTATGCTCATCATCGAGGGCAAAGCTATCTTCTGGTGTTAATACCTCATCATCTTCAACTTCGGTATTGGCACTAAAAGCAGCAAGCACATTGTCGTCACTTAAATCGATATCGTCATCAGTATCTAAGTCCGCCCTGAAAGCAAACTCATGAGCGACATCCTCATCAACAATATCATCATCTTTGTCAGTGATAATCTCGAATGTAGGCTCAACCTTATCAATCGGTTCGTCTAAAACAAATTCCAGAGGTTGACGCGGGGAAACCGCCTGCGGATCGACAGCGATAGGATCCACGGGTGCAACAGGTTCGGATTTAGGACTGTCAGTTTGTGCGCTAGACGTAGGTGCAAAGTTAAGCTCAGTGTCCCAATCCAGTACATGGGGATCTTTACTCTTGTTAGCTTTTAAGTCGTTAAAGAAAGAAGCCTCTTTCTCTTTAACTTTTGCCGCGGCGGCAGCTGTCGCAGCCGTTAAAGCTGCTGTGGCGAGTACCGTATTATCAGCTTGATTATCAGCATCGGAACCGGTAAATTTTGGCTCAATTGCGATTTCGTTTGGATTATCATCTGGGCTCTTCGCAATCGTATCGCTAAGCTCAAAGGTATCATCCGTACCATCAATCGCATGGGCAGCACCGATGCCCTTGAGTAAGCCTTCATCCTCGAGCTTATCATCTGTTTCAGGGTAGGTGGTTTCGAGGTCGAAATTAAACTCATCCGCGTCGGCTTCAGCCTGCTCTGGCACATCAAATTCGGCGAGAAGAGATTCGAGATCATCATCTGCAGACGATAACTCTTCAGGTAATGCCGTTTCGAGCTCTGCTGCCAGCATATCGTGAGGGATGTCGGAATCATCGCTAGACGTTTGTTGTTCCGCCGAATCTTGGGCCTCAAAACCTGCGAGCAACTGGTCAAGATCATCATTGACTGGTAGGTCGGTGTTTAGTTCCTCTTCCAATTCGGCAGCAATGGCTGCTGCAAGTGCAGGGTCATGCGCGGTTGGTGCATCCAAACCTGCGAGCAGAGAATCAATATCGTCGGATTCAATGACACCGATATCATTAAGTTCAGTATCTAATTCTGCGGCGATTTCATCGCTTAAGTCAGGCTCTGGCGCTGCGGGTTTATCAAAATCGGCCAGTAACGCATCAATATCGTCGGTTTGCGCGACCCCTAGCTCTGCTAACTCATTATCTAATTCAGCAGCAATTTCATCGCTAAGATCGGATGCTGTAGCGGTGTTTTCCTTACCATAATCCGCTAATAATGCATCGAGGTCGTCCTCAGCCACTGGCTCAGATACCGAATCGGTCATTTCAGATTGATTAAACCCGGCGAGCAAGGCATCAATATCATCTTCAGCCGTTTCAGTTAACGCTATATTTTCAAGTTCATTATCTAATTCCGCAGCAAGCGATGCGGCTAAATCTTGATCGGTATCTAACTCTGCCGCATCAACCACCTCTGGGTCGGCTGGAATATCAAATCCCGCTAATTCATCAAGGTTCTCATTAGTAGATGGCGCATCAGGCTCTTCGGAGCCAAGCCCTGCCAATAATGCATCAAGATCCTCTTCTTCGAGAATATTACCTGATTTGGGTTTTTCTTCTTCCGCAAAGGCTTCCTCTTGGTCGCCCATGGCCTCAGCCCAGAGATCATCTAAGGATTGGCCTTCGTCCTCTTCAAATTGTGGTTCTGCCGCAGTGTTAACACCTGGGTCAATAAACATTTCAGAAGCGATGTCCATCTGCTCATGGCCATCGGTCATTTCATGCTCGGGTTGTAAACTCACGCTACCAACATCTAATAAGCTATCGATGGAATCGGCATGGTCAGTGTCTAAATGCACAGCCATATCGTCAAGATCATCGTCATCCATCGCCAGCACTGATGCTCCCGTTGCCACACCAGCAGCACCTGTCGCCATGGCTACCTGCTGGGCTGCTAACTCACGGCGTTCTTTATTACGCTTACGACGAAGCATCCAGAACACAAGCAGCAGTAGTAACAATGCAGGGACTACCGCTGCTGCAACCAATAACAGCGGATTATTTATCAAGTTTCGCCATAGATCTTCAGGCTCAGTAGGCGTTTGCGGCTGCGCATCGGCATCTGATGGGGCTTGAGCAGCTTCCACCTCGGCCTTCAGTGCAAGATTTTGCTTTTTACTCGCCTGTAAGGTTTCCTCTAATACCGCAATTTGTTGGTTTAAATCCTCAATTTTGGCTTTAAGGGCTTCAACATCGGCATTTCTTACCGCGAGCTGGTCTTGTGCTCTGGCTAACTCATCAGTTAAGGATAAATTTTTGCTCTCCGCGGCCTCAAGGCGAGTATTCACATCGGAACTCACCATTTTCGGCGCAGCGGGTGGCGTCGCAACGGCATCCGTTTTAGCAACTTCGGTCTTAGCCGCTTCGGGTTTAACATCGACTTTAGGTTGAGGCTCTACCTTAGGTTTATTTTCAACTACGGGAGTGACAACAGTCGGTTTAGATACTGGTTTAGTCGCCGCTTTGGCGGTATTACGGACTTGCTTATCGCTGCGTTCGGCGCGAGCAATCGCTACACTATTGGGAATGGATAACATCACTTCTTTCGAAGGGATCAGCAAAATCATGCCACGTTCTAGGCTGTTATAACTGTCGGAGTTAAACGCATGGGGGTTAGCATCAAATACTGCGGCCATCACTTGATAAACACTGACACTGGCATCGGGACGGACTTTTTGCGCAATACTCCAGAAAGTATCTTTAGCGGTCGTTGGCCCATATTGATGATTGACCTGACGGATTTGTCCATCTGGTCCCATGATTTTTAAAGGTTTTATTTTGGGAGTATCGGCAGCTATCGCAGGATCAATAAAAGAGGTCGTGGAAAAAACAGCTAAAACGGTGGCCATCAGGCCCACAAGATACGAAGTGCGAAATTTCATCAATCCTTCCCTTTGAAGCGCTATTTAAGTTATCTCGCTGATAACAGGCTTTAGGCAATTGTATTTATTGAGATTACTATAAACTAGAAATCCCAGCCCTGCTACTGTTCACAATTGTAAAACAAAAAAAGCCTGCTGGCAGCAGGCTTTTTCATTGGGCATCAATTGCTACTTAAGACTTAGTAATAATCTCTCACTAAAATCTCGGCAATTTGCACACTGTTTAAGGCTGCGCCTTTACGAATATTGTCCGACACTACCCAAAGGTTAATACCGTGAGAATGGGAGATATCCTTACGCACACGGCCCACATAAACAGGATCGGTACCCGCTGCATGGGTCACAGCCGTTGGATATTCGTCATCGGATTCGAACAATACCACTCCTTCGGCATTACGCAGTAAAGCTTTAATATCTTCTGCATCGGCGACTTGACGCGTTTCGATATGTACGGCTTCTGAGTGACCATAGAATACCGGCACGCGCACAGCAGTCGCGTTAACGAGAATGTCATCGTCACCAAAAATCTTCTGGGTTTCCCAGACCATTTTCATTTCTTCTTTGGTGTAGCCGTTGTCCATAAATTTATCAATTTGCGGCAATACGTTAAACGCGATTTGCTTTGGATAAACTTCAGCGTCAGCAGGCAGACCTTGCAGCAGCTTAGTGCATTGTTTTGCCAGTTCTTCAATCGCTTTTTTACCCGTACCAGAGACCGATTGATAAGTCGCCACGTTAATACGACTGATGCCATAAGTGTCGTAAATCGGTTTTAGAGCCACCAGCATTTGGATGGTCGAGCAGTTCGGGTTGGCAATAATATTACGGTTGCGGAAATCAGCAATCGCATGGGGGTTAACTTCAGGCACAACCAATGGAATATCAATGTCATAACGGAAGTGAGAGGTGTTATCGATCACCACACAACCCGCTTCAGCTGCGATAGGCGCCCACTTGGCCGAGACATCACCACCGGCAGAGAAGAAGCCTAATTGCGCTTGGCTCCAATCGAAGGTTTCGACGTCCAAAATGGTAACTTGTTTGCCATGGAAGCTGACCGTTTCACCGGCGCTACGGCTACTGGCTAAAGGATATAAGTTCGCAACCGGGAAGTTACGCTCTTCGAGGATCTCAATCATTGTTTGACCCACTGCACCCGATGCACCTAAAACGACAACATTAAATTCCTGCGACATAATTACCGACCGACTCCTGAAAAACCTAAATTGGACAACCAATCTACCTCAGATTGGCCGTGATAAGCCAGCGCCAATGCACTAAATTCGCGTCGATGTTTGTGATTTTTTCTCATAGTGTCGAAGCCATTCGACCTTGCAAAGCCATTTCGGAATACGGCATCGTCATCACGCAGGTCGTAGACGAATCTTGCGAGCTGTAATAGGGCTTTTTCATCGGGGACTTGTTCGAGTTCAACCGCCTTAAAATGAAATGGAGGCAATAGCTCGAAAAAGCGTTTGGTGGCCGGAATGGCTAACAACTCACACAACTTTTGGTACAGCATAAAAGTGCCACGAGCCTTACCTTCTAAGCTGTAACCGGCGATATGCGGGGTGGCAAACTCAGCAAAAGGCACCAACTCCGGCATGGGATTCGGCTCCCCTTCCCATACATCGAGCACCAATTTAAGATCATCCCTTTGCTGCTTGACCTTAATTAAGGCTTGATTATCAATTACATCACCACGACAACAGTTCACCAACCACGTATTAGGTTTAAGACTCATCAGGCGCGCTTCATCGAATAAATGCAGTGTCTTATGCTCGCCAGAGCGAGTGATGGGCACATGTAGGCTGATGATATCCGCTTCATGTAATAGGGTCTCAAGGCTCACAAAATGACGGGGATCGCCTTCGGCCGCTTTGATGGGATCATTGAGTAATACCTTAATGCCGTAGGCTTCGAGACATTTAGCCGTTGCGCTACCAGTATTGCCCGCACCGATAATCCCCACAACTTTACCCTTGAGCGGCGAGTTAAACCGCGCCGCCAGTTCTAACATCGCAATAAAGGCAAACTCCCCGACAGCGGTCGCATTACAGCCGGGCGCATTCGAAAAGGGAATGCCACGCCCAGCAAGGTAGGCCAGATCCACATGATCAGTCCCTATAGTTGCGCTGCCGACAAACTTAAGTTTTGGATTGGCATCTAACAGTGCGGCATTGACTCGGGTGACAGAGCGCACCAGCAGCACATCGGCATCTTGCACCTGCTCAGGCGTTAGCGTGCGGCCATTGACTGGAATTATCTCGCCTAACGCCCCAAATAAGGGTTCGACATAGGGCATATTTTCATCGACAACAATCTTCATGGGGACCTTTCTGATAAAAATGGGCTAGAGAGTGAGTAGCCAAGGATTCTAGCAAGACTCTGATCATAAACCCAATCCCTGAGTCGCATTGCTCAATTTTAGCTAATAAAAAAGGAAGCCGAAGCTTCCTTTTTTAACAAAAATAATAGTTTACTTATATTTGCGCATCACTAACGTTGCGTTAGTGCCACCAAAACCAAAGCTGTTGCTCATGACAGTGTTTAGCTCTGCATCGCGGTATTCACGCACGATTGGCATGTCCTTCGCAGCTTCATCTAAGTTATCGATGTTGATGCTTGGGGCAATAAAGCTGTTTTCCATCATGATTAAGCTGTAAATCGCTTCATGTACGCCTGCGGCGCCTAATGCATGACCCGTCATAGACTTAGTCGATGCAATCGGTGGACACTTGTCTTTAAAGACTTCACGTAGTGCTTCTAATTCACGCACGTCACCTACTGGAGTAGATGTACCGTGGGTGTTGATATAGTCAATTGGTGTGTCCACATCGGCCAGTGCCATTTGCATACAACGCACCGCACCTTCGCCAGACGGAGCCACCATATCGTAACCGTCTGATGATGCACCATAACCAATCACTTCAGCATAAATCTTCGCGCCACGAGCCAGAGCGTGCTCTAACTCTTCAACGATTAAGATACCGCCACCGCCAGAGATAACGAAACCATCACGGTCAGCATCATAGGTGCGAGAGGCTTTTTCTGGAGTGGCATTGTATTTAGTCGATAGCGCGCCCATCGCATCGAAGCCCATGGTCAGAGTCCAATCCACTTCTTCCGAACCGCCCGCAAACACCATATCTTGCTTACCCATTTGGATAAGTTCAACGGCGTGACCGATACAGTGAGCACTGGTCGCACAGGCTGAACTGATTGAGTAGTTCATACCTTTAATTTTGAAGGGTGTCGCTAAACAAGCGCTGGCCGTGCTCGACATAATGCGTGGCACGATATAAGGCCCCACGCGTTTTACGCCTTTTTCGCGTAGAATATCAGCCGCTTGCACTTGGTTAGAAGACGAAGCGCCGCCTGTACCCACAATCAACCCTACGCGAGGATCTGAATATTGCTCTTCAGTTAACTGAGCATCCTTAATGGCTTCTTGCATTGCAATGTAAGCATATGCCGCAGCATCGCCCATAAAACGCAGCGCTTTACGGTCAATCAGCTCTGAAGGATCTAATTTGATATTGCCCCATACATGACTGCGTAGTTGCATTTCTTCAAACTGAGCGGAATGTGTAATACCACTACGGCCCGCTTTAAGTGACTCAGTCACTTCTTGCTTGTTATTACCGATACTTGAAACAACACCCATTCCGGTGATCACGACTCTTTTCATTTTATTGCTATCCATTGTGTACATGTCAGTACCTACTTTTTGCTGAGCCAATAGTATCTGTTTTGCTTCAATTAAGTGGTCAGCTTTCCATAAAGGCGGGTAAAATAATGCCTAATATGAGACCGAGAGTATATTTCTTTGACTGCTAAGCCCCAAAAATCTTACCAATTTAAGCGTGATTACCCGCAACTAATCAACCTTTATCCCCCATGCGCATTGACTACTGCACAGTCTCTGGACAATTTTACTCTCCTTCAACTCTCTCGCTTACCGACGCAATCAACTCAGCTCATTCAGGGCTTGCACGTCATGGGGCAATGGGGATTAGGCGATGGACTCGAGCTACTCTCTTTACTGCATCACTGGCAAACGCATACTCAACCTCAAGGCAAAACGCGTCTGTTAGTCAAAGTGTTTGAGCCCAATCCCATTAACGATTACGAACTTAAATTACTTTGGGATCAATCGCAAAGTTTAATTTCCAAGCCTCATTTACAACCCATTGCCAATGCCATACTTAAGGCAAAGCCTGCGCGCATTATAGGGTGCCAGAGATTAATTTTTGATGACGGCCTAATCACAGTCGATTTGCATTTTGGCGATCTGAACACAGCACTTAGCCAACTCCCCCACAGTACTTCTCATCCCATTCAGCAATGGCTGGTTTTGCCGCATTTACCTGCGCAGCTAAATGGTAAGCAGCTCTGGCAAATGGCGCGCTTGAGTGCGGATGATGCCCTACTGATTGGGCTTAATCTTAGTGAAACAGCGCAACACCTTGCCCACAGCTGCGGCTTTAGCACGCTTGACGTCAGCCAAGACGCTCTCAATGAAAATGCCTGCGACTCACTGCGAAACCATATTATCAGCGACAATATTCTGATCCATGAGCGTAAATTGCTGCGTCAACAAGCCGATACCGTTCAGGCATTTACCCCAAAACCTTCGGCACTCGCCACTAAAGAGCAGCCAATTGCCATCATAGGCGGGGGACTCGCATCAGCACATCTGATGCTATCACTCGCCGAACGAGGCCAAAGTAGCATATTGTTTTGTAAGGATAATGAGTTAGGCCAAGGCGCGTCTGGTAATCGCCAAGGGGCGATCTATCCCCTACTCACGCCAGAAAATGATGAACTTAGCCGTTTTTTCCAACAGGCGTTTCTATTCAGTCGCCGCCGAATCGAGGCGCTGAGTCTTGCATCAACGATGGGCACGAACGGAACATCTGGTGTGACGCCAATTTCCCATGATTTTTGTGGCGTGCTGCAAACAGGTCATGATGAGCGCAGTCAACAACGGCTGGATAAAATCATCCAAAGCCAAGACTGGCCAGTGGAAATCGCCTACGCCGTTGATGCGAATGAAGCCAACGAAATAGCTCAAATAGGGATTGATAAGGCTGGATTTTTCTATCCCCTTGGAGGCTGGGTATGCCCATTTGAATACGCCAAGGCGGCGGTAGATAAGGCCTCGCAACTTGCCCATGTGCTGTGCCATTTCAATACCGACATCACCGAAATCAAGTGTGATACAAATGCTTGGTATCTCCACACTCAAAGCCAACGTTTTGGACCATACAGCCAACTCGTGCTCGCCAATGGCGCGCAGGTGACACAGTTTTCAGCCAGTGAACGTTTGCAGATAAGTCCGTTTCGCGGCCAAGTGAGCCACGTCCCTGCCAAATTTAAACTGAGCCAATTGGCGACAGTGTTATGCGCGAATGGTTACCTCACGCCGAGTCATCAAGGGTTGCATTGTCTTGGCGCCAGTTATGTAAAAGCGGCAGCTCACCTCGATTTTTGCCCGCAGGAGCAACGGGAAAACCTGGGGAAAATGCAAGAAAGCTACCCCGATCAAGCCTGGGTTGACGATATCGACATCAGCGGCAATAGCGCCCGAGTTGGCGTGCGCATGGTAACGCGGGATCATTTCCCGATGATGGGCTGCGCGCCCGATGTGGCTGAAATATTGGCGCGCTATGAACAGCATCAACTCAATCAGCAGCAGGCCGAACAAAGCAAGCATTATTGGCAAACGACCCCAGCTCCCATCCTCAATGGCCTTTATATTCTGGGCGGTTTAGGATCGCGGGGATTAAGCTCCGGCCCCTTGGCGGCCGAATGCTTGGCGGCACAATTAACTGGTGAGCCGCTGCCACTGGATTGGCCAACCTTAAATAAACTCAACCCAAATCGGATGTGGTTACGCAAATTACTAAAGGGTAAAGCACTTTAGTAAAGAGCACTTTAGTAAAGTGCGGCCTGAGTGAAAACTAGTTGATTAAAACAAAGGCTTATCATTGAATGCTAATCAGGCTTGCATCTAATCGCACCAGTGATTGGCAGCCCAAAACAAAAAAGGATTAAGCAGTGCTTAATCCTTTTTGTATTTAGACTGAGCATTAACTATTAAGCGTTAACCCTAGAGCGAAGTACCCTGCTTAGTCGTTTTAACACGAGTGCGATTATTATTGTCTCGACTTTGACGGATCAAGGCATCACCATCGAACTCGGTTTGAGCTGATACTTGCTCACGATGGGCTTTCGCTAATCTATCGTACAGCAGCACATTGACCGAGGCAGCCAGATTCATACAGCCTACCGTCGGCACATAAACCACGGCATCCGCCCTATCGATAATCTCTTGGCCAATGGTGCCATCCTCAGGGCCAAACACATAAAAGGCTTTCTCGGGATGCACAAACTCAGGTAAGGGTGTCGCCCCTAGGACTAAATCCACGCACACCAGCTTAGTGTCAGAGGGGAGCGCATCGAGTAAGGAGGCCACCCCAGTTAACGGAATGCGCTCGGCGGCGCTCTGCGTATCGGCGTTATATTGCTGCGGCCCACGGGCAGCATACTCATAGCGTTTGCCCGTGTAGAACACCGCATCAACACCATAACAACCCGAAGCGCGCATAATGCCGCCCACATTGGTCGGGGTTTTCGGATTGACTAGACCGATATAAACCGCTTGCTGCCCGTCAGGTTCAGCCATGGCATCAACCGAAGTCGTCGTGGATATACTCATCAATTAGGCCGCTAAATGACTAACAATCTTGCCATGTAATTGTGTCCAAGCCGCTTCAACTAATGCAAAATCGGCATCATTTAATTCTTGGCGCGCCAGCGCTAAACAGTCGGTCATTTTTTCAAGTAAGGCTTCTAACGTGCTCTCGCCTTCATCTTCGAGTTGCGATAACACCACCGCCACATGGCCTTGCAGATAACCGCAGGCAAATAAGGCATCGTCATCACCATGGCTTACGACAGACTCAATCCACTGTTCTAGTGCTTCTTCATACTGCTCTAACATCGGGTCAAACTCTCCAATAACGTATTTCGCCCAAATGGCCGCTGGCCCCTCGGTGCTTGCAATCTCCGAGGAGAATAAATCTGATTAATCGGGGTTGGCCACCTGATACATCACATAATCATGGTAACCCGTCGTCACTTTGTAATAGCCACAAAGCTCACGATCTAATTGAGGGTCGCCACTATCCACAATTAAGGGGCGTCCTTCAAGTGCTTTTAGCTTAGTTTTTGTGGCGAGGATAATAATATTGTCCTTACCGAGGCGGCGGATCAGCTCTGGCGACAACTGCTGGTTGCCACGACCGAGAATATGCCCCTGCCCGCCAATCAAGGTAATAACCAGTTTTGCGGGCTTATCTTGGGTAAGGTCGAGTAACTGCTTGGCGGTTAAATCACTCGCCACTAAGGTTTTATCTTGGATAAGATCAACCCCCAACAGAGTGTTATCGAGCCCAAGCTCTTCCATCACAAAGGCGACCGTGCTGCCCGAGCCCATAATGTACAGCTCGTCTTCCATCTGCTGGATAACATCAGCGGCAATGTCGGCGAGCACGAGCTCATCGACTTCTTTTCCGCCCATCTTCACCGCTTGCACATAACGGGGTTCAGCGGGCACTAATAGCTCACCAAACCGTTTGGCGCGCACCGTGCCTTGGCGAAAAGCTACTTCATCGATATCCATCACATCGGCGCTCATTAGGCTGACTAACTCACCTTCGAGCAGCATTTTCACCACCATACCCGCGGCATGGGGCGTGATGCCGTAAACGCCCGAATGGATTTTGACCCCAGCCGGCACACCAAGCACGGGTAATTTATCGTCGATAACGGCTTGTTCAAACACGCTATACACATCGCGTGCGGTGCCATCGCCCCCCGCAAACAGTAATAAATCTAACGGTTCATCAAGCAAGGTACGCACAACGGCTTGCGTGTCTATCGCTTGAGTTTTATCCGGAGTTTGATACACCACACGGGTGTTAAAACCTAAGGCGTTGGCGGCATCCTCCCCCATCACACCTGAGGCGGTAATGATTTCGATATCTTTGGCAAAAGGGGCAATCACTTCTAAGGCTTGCATCATACGCTTTATTGCCTTGGGCTCGGCACCTAAGGCGAGTGCCTGCTCGGCCACGCCATCGCTGCCCTTAAGACCCACACTGCCACCTAAACCCGCCAGTGGATTGATGACTAAGCCTAAACGAAACCGGATCACCTTAACCTCTCTTGTTCATTATTCTAGTTTTTACAATGAGTTACTTTCACAATCAATGTCAGCTTATGCAGCAACCGCTTGCGCCCTATCCTTAGGGATCAAAAATACCGCTAACATGGCCGCAAAAGCACAGGTCGCCGCAAATACCCAAGACCATACAGCGCCGCTACCATCACCCCAGATATAACCGCAAATCCAAGTCCCGAGCGCGCCGCCAACCCCAAAGCTTAAGCTGGCATACAGGGCTTGTCCTTGACTGCGATGACTTGCATCAAAATTTCGATGCACAAATTGAATCGAGGCTGCATGGGTCAAGCCGAAGGTGAACGCATGCAGCACTTGGCTTAACCCCAGCAATAACATGCTCTCAACACCAAAGGCGACCAGCAACCAGCGCACGGCGGTCATGGCAATACTGACGACAAGTAAGGTATTGACGCCATAACGTCCAAGCAAGCGAGGCGCAAACATAAACATCACGATTTCGGCCATTGCACCGAGGGCGACAAAAATCCCCGCGGCCGCTTCGGTGTAACCCGCCTGCTTAAGATAGAGCACAAAGAAACCGTAAAAAGGCCCTGCGCTCATCTGTAATAACATCGCCGACACCATGAACCACAGAATGGGTTTAGTCCATTTAAGTGGCTGGCGCTCTTGTCCTTGTGGGCGCACAGCCCGATTGGCTGGCAACGGCAAGGCGCTGACCAGCATCCCCGTAAACAAAACTAAACCAATATAGGGCAACACCTCGGTGCCCCATTGACCAATGGCAAAACCGGCGCCGACGACTAAGCAGATATAGCCAATGCTGCCAAAGCTGCGGATTTGTCCATAGCGGCTGGCATTTTCACCTAAGGTTTCGAGGGTGATCACCTCAAGCTGCGCCAAAATCGCGTTCCAGAAGAAGGTATACAGCGCAAGGCTGAGCGCCATATACACAAAACCACCGTGGTAGAAAAAGCTTAAATACGCCAGCATCGCCGCGCCCGCGCCCATCTTAACCAATTCAGAGCGCATGCCTGTGCGATCGGCCACCTTCGCCCACACATTGGGAGCCACGATACGGGTCGCCATTAAAATCGCGAGCAAAAAACCGATTTCTTGAGGGTTAAATCCCCGGTTTTCGAAGAAGACCCCAAGGTAAGGGATCATAGTGCCGAGAATTGAAAAGAAGAAAAAATAACAGGCACATAGCCAGCGTAACTGCTGGCTTGTGCTAGAGATTGTAGGCATTAACGCATTCCATTTATTACACAGCCGCTATGCATCTTTATTCCATGCAGACTGTCTCATTCATCGCGCCTATCTCATGCCGAGAATCGGTGTATGACTGCGAACATCCTGATTTTGAGCTCTGTGTCTTAACAGATGATCCATCAACACAATCGCCAGCATAGCTTCGGCGATCGGTACCGCGCGGATCCCGACACAGGGGTCGTGACGACCTTTAGTCACCACTTCTGCCATTTCACCTTGGGCCGTCATGCTTTGACCCGGCACACTGATACTCGAGGTCGGTTTTAATGCGATATGAGCAATAATCGGTTGACCCGATGAGATGCCGCCGAGGATACCGCCCGCATGATTAGATTCAAAACCCTGGGGCGACATTAAATCGCGCCCTTCCGAGCCCTTTTGCGTGACAACGCCAAAACCATCGCCGATTTCAACGCCTTTTACCGCGTTTATGCCCATTAAGGCATGGGCGATATCGGCATCGAGCCTGTCGAACACAGGTTCGCCCAGTCCAACAGGCACGCCAGTCGCTACCACAGAGATTTTGGCGCCAATGGAATCACCGGATTTTTTCAGCTCGCGCATATACTCATCCAGCGCCTCGAGCTTACTCGCATCGGGAAAGAAAAAGGCGTTCTGCTCGATTTGACTAAAATCGAGGGTCTCGGCACTAATCGGTCCAAGTTGCGACATATAGCCTTGGATATTAATCCCATGCACTTGTTTTAAATACTTTTTCGCCACAGCGCCTGCAGCAACCCGCATAGCGGTTTCGCGTGCCGATGAACGGCCGCCACCACGGTAATCACGCATGCCATACTTTTGCTGATAGGTGTAATCGGCATGTCCTGGACGGAATAAATCTTTGATATTGGAATAATCTTGGCTGCGCTGATCGGTGTTTTCGATCAAAAGCCCAATGGAGGTGCCCGTGGTTTTGCCCTCAAACACACCGGATAAGATCCGTACTTCATCAGGCTCACGACGCGCTGTGGTATAACGGGATGTGCCAGGACGACGGCGGTCTAAATCATGCTGCATATCGGCTTCGGTGAGTTCGAGCCCTGGTGGGCAACCATCAATAATACAACCGAGCGCCACACCGTGACTTTCACCAAAGGTAGTCACCACAAAATTTTGACCAATACTGTTTCCAGACATCCGCTTTTTACACCTTAAATGATTTGCTTATCGCTCCGCGCCCAGCAATGGCTGGACAATTCTTTTTCCCGCTGCAAGCCTAACTGGCAGCGGGAAAAGACTCAACCTAATTTATTATTGCGCGTCGCGATAAATAGCAAAAAGCGATTGATGTTCGACCAGTTGGTCGCGCGTCAACACAAACACACCGTCACCGCCGTGTTCAAAGTTAACCCAGGTAAATGGCACTTCAGGGAATTGTTCCATCAGATGCACCATAGAGTTACCCACTTCAACCACTAAAATTCCCGTTGGTGTCAGGTATTGGGCCGCATTCGCTAAAATGCGTTTGGTTAAGTCAAGGCCATCACGACCGGAAGCTAACCCAATGGCTGGCTCATGGTGATATTCATCTGGCATATCGCCGATATCTTCTTCATCAACATAGGGCGGATTAGAAACAATCAAATCGTATTGTGGACCTTCAGGAATGGCTGAAAACAGATCCGATTGCATCGGGAAGACTCTGTCCATCACCCCTAAGGTTTCAACGTTGATTTGCGCTACATCGAGGGCATCTTCACTGATATCCAGCGCATCGACCTCGGCGTCATCAAATTCGTAGGCACAGGCAATTGCGATACAACCACTGCCGGTACATAAATCTAAAATACGATTAACGGGTTTGCCGTATAACCAAGGGCCAAAGCGATTGGCAATCATCTCAGCGATAGGTGAACGTGGCACCAATACGCGCTCATCCACATAGAACTCAAGCCCTGCAAAGCGCGCTTTATTGGTTAAATATGGCACTGGCAAACGTTCACGAACGCGACGAATGATAAGCTCGACAATTTTGTGTTTTTCGCTGCTGGTTAAGTTACTTAAAATCACCTGTTGGCCGATTTCTTCAGGTAAGTGCAGCGCATGGAACACTAAGGCAATCGCCTCATCCCACGCGTTATCCGTCCCGTGGCCATAGTACACATTAGCATCATTAAAGCGGCTCACCGCCCAACGCAACATATCACCAATGGTGCGTAACTCTGTCACAGCTTCATCTACAAAGATCTTATCCAAAACGCTCTCCCGCTTGTATGTTCACAAACATTGTAACTGAACTCTATTCAGAAACCATAGGATTCAATAGAATACCCGCCATGAATAAAGACGATGACAAAGAAGGCATGGCGATGTTTTCGGCGCTAATCGAAGGGATAAAACCTATCACCCAAGATAAGCGGCATTTTCGCGCGCCCCTAAAAACCAAACAAGAAATTGAACTAAAAGAGCAGCAGTTGCATGCTAATAGTTATTTCTCAGATACTTATCAACCTCTGCTGCCCGTTCAGGGACCAATGCGTTGGCTCGACGAGGGTGTCGATAGTCTGGAGCTTAAACGCTTAAGACGTGGCGACTATCAGCCGGATTTGCTGCTGGACTTACACGGTTATCGCCAGTCGGAAGCCAAACTCGAATTAGCAGCGCTGATCCAAGCCTGTGTAAAACAGCAAAGCCAATGTTGTTGTGTGATGCACGGTTATGGCACGGGCATACTTAAACAACAGGTGCCAATGTGGTTGGTGCAACATCCTATGGTGAAAGCCTTTCACCAAGCGCCCAAAGAATGGGGTGGCGATGCCGCGTTATTGGTACTGATTGATATTGGTGACCAGCCCCATCGACGTTAAGTTATCCAACTTTATAAAAAAAGCATACTAAAACAAAGGGCCCACATCTGTGAGCCCTTTGTTTTATATTGAATTTATTAACTAATACTATGAGGAGCATGCTGCCACACAAGAGAGGCTTGCTCGGCATGTTTATCGATTAATGTAATCCCAGAGGTAGCAAATAAAGGCGGTTCAACACCTGCTACCAACTCACTCACCAAATAACCTAACAACGGCATATGGGAAATAACCAACACTTTATCGGCCTTATACAATTCGGCATAGGCCAAAATCAATGCGGCAACATTAGCAGGATCGCCAGACGGCACTAAATCATCGACAACTAGCCATTTGCGCGGCTCAGGAAAATGTTGACTCAATGTTTGCCAAGTTTGCTGAGCCCGTAAGTAAGGACTAACCAAAACAAGATCAAAATCGCTGACGCTTCGGGCTAACCAGTTGCTCATTAACACTGTATGGTGTCTTCCAACATCGGTTAACGTTCTATCCCTATCCGACTGAGCATTAAATCCAGCATCACCATGTCGCATCAAAAATAGCTGCATACGTCTCTCGTTACCCATACTTGTTTTTGTTTTATCCCAATTGTAGCCCTAAAATGGATTTCGACAAACCTTGCAAGAGTTAATCTTTAGTCGATAAGCACAAGAGATATTTGCCAAAAACCATTAAGACTATCAATATATAACAAGCCATCGTCATCGGAGTGTCTCTTTGCAAGCCTCTCAGTCTATTTACAAAAGTCCAAACGATCATCGCCAGTACCGTTATCTCGTGTTAGATAATGCGCTGCGGGTATTATTGGTGGAAGATTTGGACGCTAGCCAAGCCGCCGCCTCCATGGCGGTCGCAGTGGGACATTTTGATGATCCTGTAGATAGACCCGGTATGGCGCATTTTTTAGAACATATGCTCTTTTTAGGCACCGAAAAATTCCCCGACTCAGGCGAATACCACTCATTTATCAATCAGCATGGTGGCAGCAATAATGCTTGGACAGGCACCGAGCATACCAATTTCTTTTTTACGATCAACGCTGACGTATTTGCCGACTCCCTAGACAGATTTAGCCAATTCTTTATCGCCCCCAAATTTGACCTCGACCTAGTCGATAGGGAGCGCCAAGCGATTGAATCTGAATTTAGTTTAAAGCTGAAGGACGATATCCGCCGCACCTATCAAGTGCTTAAAGAAACCGTCAATCAACAGCATCCGTTTTCAAAGTTTTCCGTGGGCAATTTAGTCACGCTAGGCGGAGAACAGGCGCAGGTCAGAAGCGAGCTGTTAGCATTTTATCAAAGCCATTACAGCGCCAATTTAATGACGCTCTGTTTAGTCGCACCTATGCCGTTAGATGAGCTTCAGGCGCTTGCAGTGCAATATTTCAGTACAATCAGAAACTTAAACTTAGTCAAACAGTATCCCGATGTACCGCTGTTTTCTGAAAACGAACTGCTTAAGCAAATCAATATTGTCCCCTTAAAGGAACAAAAGCGTTTAAGTATCAGTTTTAACTTTCCTTGCATCGATCACTACTACAAACGCAAGCCGCTCACCTATATTAGCCATATCCTCGGCAATGAGAGTAAAGGCAGCCTGCTGTCGTATCTTAAAGAACAAGGTTTAGTGAATAACCTCTCCGCAGGCGGCGGAGTCAATGGCTATAACTTCAAGGACTACAGTATAGGCCTACAACTGACAGACAAAGGCGTGGCCAATATTGATGATATTGTGTGCAGCTGCTTTGAATACATCGAGCTGATAAAAAACCAAGGCCTTGAGGATTGGCGCTATTTAGAACGTGCGAATCTGCTCAAAATGGCGTTTCGCTATCAGGAGCAAGTGAAATCCCTCGATTTAGCCAGCCACTTAAGCATCAATATGCATCACTACGAAGTGGAAGACTTAGTCTTTGGCGACTATCGCATGGATGGCTTAGATATTGATGAAACCCTTGAGCTATTGCGCTTAATGACACCGCAAAATATGCGCTTGCAACTCATAGCACAGTCCGTTAAGACCGACCGCAAAGCCAATTGGTACCATACGCCGTATCAAGTCTTACCGATAAAGCCCGAATCCCTTGCCCGTTGGCAAGTCACACACATTCGCCCAGAGTTGCAATTGCCCGCTGCCAATCCCTTTATTGTGGCAGATTCCATTGCTCGGCCCGATAAAAGTGAAGTCGCTGTGCCTGTGATTGTCGCGGAATCAACGGGATACCGCATTTGGCATAAAAAAGACGATGAGTTTAATGTCCCGAAAGGCCATATGTATTTATCACTCGATTCAGAGCAG
Organism: Shewanella sp. MM_2022_3; assembly: GCF_022557375.1. Lineage (NCBI taxonomy): Bacteria > Pseudomonadati > Pseudomonadota > Gammaproteobacteria > Alteromonadales > Shewanellaceae > Shewanella > Shewanella sp. MM_2022_3. Next base: position 1,962 of record NZ_JAKZGV010000024.1, on the reverse strand, counting down.
GCGAGTAAAACCCCAAAACATGCTGCCCTCACCCGCTTATACGTTGAGATGCTGCTCGATTACTTAACTGAGCCCACTTACCAAGCGGAAGTCGCTGGACTTAGCTATAACATTTACCCCCATCAGGGTGGGATCACCCTACATTTGTCTGGTTTTACTGGGAATCAAGAGACGCTGTTAGCTTTGCTTATCCATAAAGCAAGAGAACGTAATTTCACCGAAGAACGGTTTGCCTTAATCAAGTCTCAGCTGTTACGTAGTTGGCAAAATTTAGCTCAAGCTAAGCCGATTTCACAACTGTTCACCAGCCTGACAGCAACATTACAGAAGCGCAGTTACGAACCAGCCAGAATGGCCCAAGCACTTGAAAATATAACCTTAAATGATCTACATAACCATGTAAGGGCATTTTACGAAAAAATTTATCTAGAAGGATTAATTTACGGCGATTGGTTAGTCTCAGAGGCGCAGGCACTCGGCAAACGTCTGGAGCATATCTTGTCCCTCGTCTCTAGCCCTAGCGCAGAATCCACCCGTGAATTAATTAATTTAACCGGACAAGGCACCCTTTTAAGAGAACTGGCGATAGATCATCAAGACAGCGCCATTATCGTCTATTACCAATCAGCAAGGGCAACGCCAGAAAAAATGGCACTGTTTAGCTTACTAAATCACGCGATGTCCTCAACCTTCTTCCATGAACTGCGTACTGAAAAACAATTAGGCTACATGGTTGGCACAGGTTACCTTCCGCTGAATCGCCATCCTGGACTCATTTTCTATATTCAATCACCCACAACGGGTCCACTGCATTTACTGGAAGCAATCGACGAGTTTATCGCGGACTTTAACTATGCAGTTATGCAAATAACGAATGAAGAATGGGAAAGCACAAAACAAGGACTCATCAACCAGGTAATGGAACATGATGCCAATCTTAAAACTCGTGGCCAACGTTATTGGGTGAGTGTCGGTAATCGAGATTATCAGTTCAATCAACGGGAACTGGTTGTGGCTGAAATCAGCAAGCTCACCCGCCCCGATTTAATCAAGTTTATGATGCAAAAAATGCGCACGAAGCATAGTGATCGCTTAGTGCTTTTTAGTACCGGTTCTGAGCATGTATCTCAATCAGCCCTCAAATCTGACAATATGATTACCGATCTAAAACTGTTCAAACAAAACGCTGAAAAGTTCAATTTTTAACCTAAAAAAAGCTGCTAGATCATTAATCCAGCATTTACTGTAAACAAACAAAACCGCTGCATTCATGCATTTGTGCAGTAGTATCTCTGGTCTTTGTTGTAAAAATTAATGTAAAACATGGTCAATCCATCCCTCAGATCAAATGCTGCACACTATCTAACGCCATCTGTCTGCAATTTAAAGGAATTTTTACATTATCACTTTTGACAAAAGCTTCTATTTCTGGAAAAGTGATGTAACACAATTGTTTCATGGCATCCTCGGACAATACTAAGAACAACACTATGCCAAAAGCACTCTTACAAATAATTATCCTTCATTGCTTGTTTTTAAGTACTTTGATTCTATCTTTCTATACTTCAGCATTTTCTAGTGAGGCCTCCCCTCAAGTGATTTTACAGTCACAGTCATTCGGAGTGGCACAAGGCCTTTCGCAAGGCACTGTAACCTCAATAGTTCAAGATAATGATGGTTATCTCTGGATTGGTACATTTAACGGCCTTAACAGATTTGATGGAAGAAACTTCAAAAATTTTTATGCTGATGAAACAAGTTCCGGATTACCTAGTTCATTTATTCGAAGTTTACAATTAGATAAGAATGGTAAACTTTACGTAGGTACAGATAAAGGTTTGGCAGTATATGATAAAAGTAAAGATTCATTCATAACATACGGCCCTCCATTTGAAAATAAGCCTATTTGGAGTATAAACACCACTTTAGATAGCCTAATCATTGGTACCGACAACTCAATAA
>NZ_JAKZGV010000023.1:0-61041 GCF_022557375.1 Shewanella sp. MM_2022_3 | reverse complement strand
CTCTGGATCCATCATCTTCATCATAATCGCCTCGAATATTTAGCCCTAGACGATCTGATCACAATGCGGGGAATGAGTTCAAAAAAAATCCCTGAGCATTGTTCAGGGATTTGTGTATGAGAGACAGCCCTAGGGTGCGTTTTTTGTTTCGCGCAAAGCGATTATGACAGACGGTCAAGCACCGCTTGAGTGAAGTCAGTCGTACCGTGGGTGCCGCCTAAATCGCGAGTCGTACGGTCGCCTTCTTCAATCACTGCCGATACGGCTTTACGGATCATGTCGGCTTTATCAGCCATGCCTAAGTATTCCAGCATTTGGATAGAGGCTAAGATCACTGAGGTTGGGTTAGCGAGGTTTTTACCTGCGATATCTGGCGCGCTGCCGTGAACCGCTTCGAAAATCGCTGCATCACGGCCAATGTTGGCGCCGGGTGCCATACCTAAACCACCGACTAAACCGGCACACAGATCCGACAGAATGTCACCAAACAGGTTGGTGGTTACGATGACGTCGAAGTTTTCTGGGTTCATCACTAACTTCATGCAAGTCGCATCGACGATCATTTCTTCGGTTTTGATGTCTGGGTATCGTAGGCTCACTTCGCGGGCCACTTTCAGGAACAGACCTGAAGTTGACTTCATGATGTTTGCTTTGTGCACGATAGTGACTTTCTTGCGGTTTTCTTTACGGGCCAGTTCGTAAGCGAAGGTCGCGATTTGCTCAGCGCCTTGGCGAGTGACGATACTGGTCGCTTCTGCGGTGCTGCCGTCTTCAGAAACCTTTTGACCGTGGCCTGAGTACATGCCTTCGGTGTTTTCACGCACTGTGATGATATCAATGTTTTCATAACGGGCTTGAGTGCCTTTGAAAGACAACACTGGGCGCACGTTCGCGTACAGGCCGAATTTCTTACGTAATGTCACGTTGATAGAGGTAAAACCTTCGCCTACAGGCGTAGTTAGCGGGCCTTTCAGGGTGATACGGTTTTTTTCGATCAGTTCTAAAGTACGCTGCGGAAGTAGTTCGCCTTGCTTCTCGAGAGCGGTTAAGCCTGCATCGGCAAATTCATATTCAAAATCACAACCAGCTTTATCAAGAATTTTTAAGGCTGAATCAATAATACTTGGGCCAATTCCATCACCTGGAATTACGGTTATCGTTCTTTTTGACATGGAGAAGTCCTTCCACGGTTCGTCGTTACTGCAATTGTCCGACCCGGGATCAGCCGGGTAACATGACTATGAATTTGGTATTTTTTCTCCCTATTATTTTAACCGTGTTTGGTCAAACTTCACAGGAATTAGTGAGCAATATCACGATTTTTTATTGGGTAAAACTTGTAAAAATACTGGGTTATAACGATGATGGAGAGCCAATGGTTAAAAAAGTCTACTTTAGTCTAACAACTACATAAAAGAGGAAGACATTGAAGTTATTACCTATCACATCGCTAGTGCTGTTATCCCTCGGAATATTGCCGCATGCCCATGCTGAAACTAGCACTAAACCGCTTACCCTAAACGACATCATGCATTTTGAGTCCCTCGAAAAGCCCGTTATCGCTGACAATGGTCAAGTGCTAGCGGTAGAGGTGGCGCCGGATCGTGGCGATAGCCATGGTTTAATTAAAAATCTGCAATCAGGAAAAGACTTTCAGATTGAAGGCGGCTCAGATCCTATCGTGAGTCACACTGGCCGTTATGTGGCGATGGCGGTTAAGCCTAGTTTGCTTAAAGTTGAAACCAGCGATGCTAAAGCTAAGAAAAAGCTTAAGGCCGATATGGTGTTGCTCGATACCCAAACGGGCACGCAAACCAAATTTGAACGGGTAAAAGAATTTGTCTTTAGCGACGATGGCGCGCATTTAGCCATTTGGTTTGAAGCCGACGAAGAGGCCAAGAAAGACACCAAAGAGAAAACCGAAGGCACTGATGATAAGCCCAAAGCCGAAAAGGTGAAGATTGATAAGTTCGACCAAGGCCGTCGTTTTAGCTTAGTGAATCTATCTTCGCCTTCGCAGCGGGTGGATCTGGAGCATGTGACCGCCTATCAGTTTGATAAAGACAGTCGCCGCTTGGCCGTCGCGGTTAATGATATCGAAGCAAAGCAACATCAATTGCAACTAATTGATTTGAAAAACTACAAAAAATCAACGGCATTTGAGTCTCAAACCCAACAAATCGGTGCGGTTTCACTGTCGAAAAATGGTCGCTGGCTGGCCTTTACTCAAGGAGATGCGAGTGAATTACCCTATGGCCGCAGCTATCAGCTAAGCCTAGTCGATATCGCTTCGGGCAAAATTCGCCCTGTGCCAAACACCAAAGAGTGGACGTTAAACCGTTACGCCAGTTTAAACTTCTCGCTAGACAGTGAGCGACTCTTCTTTGGCCGCGTGCCCGAGGTGAGCCAGCAGCTTAGCTTGAAGAAAATAGCTGAAGAAAAAGATCTTTATGATAAAGAGATTGTGACTGGCCAGCGCGGGCTTAAAGTCTGGCATGGGGACGATTCGCGGATTAAACCCCATGAAATTAAGCAATATGAGGCAGAGCAAAAGCGTACTTATTTAGCGGTACTGCATTTAGGCTCTAACAATGTGGTGCAGCTTGGCGATAAAACGGTGCCGGATGTCACCCTGTCACAGCATAAGCGTTTTATGCTGGCAAGCTCTGACTTACCCTATCGCAAGATGATCACTTGGGCTGGGTTCTATCAAGATTATTATTTGGTGGATATCAATACGGGTCGCAAGTTGCCGCTGTTAACCCAACAACCCAGTGATGCTGAGCCAAGCTTATCGGGCGACGGTAAATATGTGGCCTATTATCAGCAAGGTCATGTGTATTTATACGATATTGCCGAAGGTCGCCGCACTAATCTGACCCAGTCTTTAAAGGTGAGTTTTGCCGATGAAGATCATGATTCTCCCTCCAATGCGCCGGGTTATGGTTTTGGCCCTTGGCTTAAGGACGATGCCGGCTTCCTCGTCTACGATAAATTCGATGTGTGGCAGTTTAACACCGCATCGAAAACGGGCTTTGCCTTAACAGCAGGGCAGGGACGCGCTCAAAAAATTCAATATCGTGTTGAAGGCTTAGTTGATAATCCCGATGAGCCAACGACGCTTGCCTACAACGCTACTGTGCTGCTGCATGGTTACAGCGACAAGACTAAGGCCGATGGTTTTTATCAAGCGACCCTTGGCGAAGCGGGCGTTAAGACCCTGATGGAAGGCGAGTATAAATTAACTGTGCTTGGGCGCAGTAAAGATGCCGATACCTTGGTATTTTCTAAGGAGCGATTTGATCTCTTCCCCGATTTATACACCGCAAGCTATCAAGCGCCACAACAAGCAGTGAAGCAAACCGATTTTGATAAGCAGCGCCAAGCTTTTAATTGGAGCCAAGCTGAATTAGTGCATTGGATCAATGGTGATGGTAAACCCCTCGATGGTGTGTTGATAAAACCGACCAACTATCAAGCGGGCGAGCGTTATCCTGTGCTGGTGTACTACTATGAATTGATGACCGACAGACTGCATGCCTTTCCGCAAATGAAGGTTAACCACAGACCTAACTTCGCTTGGTATGTGAATAACGGTTATGCGGTATTTTTGCCGGATATTCGTTTCGATATTGGTTATCCCGGTGCCAGCTCAGTACAAACATTGACCTCGGGCGTGCAAAAGCTTATCGATATGGGCGTTGCCGATGCTAACGCCATTGGTTTACAAGGACATTCTTGGAGTGGTTATCAAACGGCCTTTGCCATCACCCAAACTAAGATGTTTAAAGCCGCGGTGGCGGGGGCGCCAGTGGCGAATATGACCAGCGCCTACAGCGGTATTCGCCATGGCACCGGCATTGCACGCCAATTCCAATACGAAACAGGCCAAAGCCGCATAGGTGCAAGTTTATTTGCAGCGCCACAAAAATACATTGAGAACTCGCCCGTGTTTTATGCCGATCGCATTAAAACACCATTGATGATCATGTTTGGCGATAAAGACGATGCAGTGCCTTGGGAGCAGGGTGTTGAAATGTACTTGGCGATGCGCCGTGCGGGTAAAGATGTGGTGTTTTTACAATATGAAGATGAGCCACATCATCTGAAGAAATACCCTAATAAGCTCGATTACAGCATTCGGATGATGGAATACTTCGACCATTATCTTAAAGGCAAACCCGCGCCAGCCTGGTTAAGCCAAGGCGAAGCCTATGTCGAATATAAAGCCGATGATGAGTAATCGTCTGTTTTAGGTTTATCTATAAGCAAACGCCACCGTAAGGTGGCGTTTTTTATGGCAAAAACGGCGCGAGCTAGCTCATTGAAGTAGTCCTTTTATCCCCTTGGAATTACCATGGCTCACCTGTTTAGCATTAGCGTAGTCTGTATGTTTTAAAGAAATATGTGTCTCGCTTTGGGACAAAAGCGATTAATCTTTTTATCTATTTATGGAGTTTATTGTCATTGTTTCCCCAGTGACTCGCCGTGAATATATCCCTATAGGCTCGACGGCGACATCCATGTCGCCAACGGTCACTGGTACCCCAATGCCAATTTTAACTACCCATTTGCGATATGGACGTAAAAAGCAAAGGGACAAAACCTTGCTAGATTATTCACCCTTCTTAGCCTGATTCGGATTAGCTCTTCTAATAGCAATGCTTCGTTTGGCAACAAACCAACCAATACTCAATATCTCCAGTCGGAATACGCATAACAGGGGCATGAATCAGTTCTCTGGAGATTTGATTAAAAAACCGTCCCAGAATAGCCGCAAACGGGGGATTGGGACGGGGTTTAGCGGCTCGCGTGAATCAGTCTGGTGTAGAGTGATTCACGGGCTCAGTTTTGGAACAGAATGAATTAAGCAAAGTAATCCAATTTAGGAATAAATTCACATGTGATATCGCATTGATGTGCGTAACCTTCCAATTCACAATTTCAGCGCGTTCTTTGAATCTTCGCCATCGTATCAACGAACTTTTCTGGGCACTCAAGCATCGGAGTGTGAGATACACCTTTTAACTCTATCAACTTGAGTGACTTAAATGCTGACTTGAAGCATTGCCATGTATGCAACGGTGCAATACTGAAATCTAATGAGCCATTAATCACTGTCAAGTTTAGGTTATTTGACAATATAGTTAGGTCTATATCGCGAAATAGTTCACCCCATAGTTTATCAAGTAATACCGTATTAGTTTCTACTCCCATCCAAAGTTCCAATTCATCAAATTTTGGATCAGCCCATCTCATAGGACCTAATCTTCGACAAATATGAACAAACTTTCGTTCAGGTTCATTAGTAATGTCGCTCTCAAGCATTGCCATATTTTTTTCTAGTAACTTCCGTCGCTCTTCAGATGCATTTTGGGACCAATGGGCGAACTGTTTTTCTTGCATGCCCCTCGATAAACTTGGTGCAGCACCAACTACAATGACTTTATCAATAATAAGGCTTGTCTGGTTTGCAAAGTGAATAGCCATATACGCATGTCCTGAATGTCCGAACACAGAGGCACTCTTGATATTGAGATGCTGACAGATATGCTCAATGTCGCTAGAAATTACCTCCAAATTTATAGGGCTATCAACACCATCATGTAAGGCAAAACCTCGGTGGTCTAGATACAGACAGGTAAAATGATTGTGTAATGTCTGTGGCATAACTTTCTTGTAATAGTCGACACAACCAATCACAAGTAGGTTTGGGCCTTGACCAAACTGCTCTACCTTGAGTTGATAGCCATCACGTTCAAAAATCATTTGATTTGTATTATTCATATTTATTTGTCTCGCTAAGTCTTTATTACTATACCCCATGAATTATCCAGATAAATAGCTTAATATTGGATTAAGAAATTGAATTTATGGGATAATGAAAATGGATCGAATAGACAACGCTTGGCTATACTCGTTTATTTCTGTGTACGAACAGAGCAGTTTTACCAAGGCATCTGAGCGTTTACTCATTCCAAGTTCAACAGTCAGTAGGCATGTGCAATTACTTGAAACTGAAATTGGCAATAAGCTGTTTTATCGAACAACACGGAAAGTCACTCCAACGCCGAATGGTGAAATGCTTTACCGTGAGATCCAAGCTCCTCTTCGCCAGTTAAATCATGCATTGCAGAGTATTAGCGCATCGACTCAATTGACAAACGGTAGTATTCGATTAAGCACACCTGACATCCCATTTATCGGCGATATCCTTGCCGACTTTGCTTACCACTATCCTAATATTTCTCTTTTTTGTGAACACAGCACCTCGATGGAGAGTGCACTCAATAATGACCCTGACATTATCATTAGCTTTGAACGAGGTAGACTAGATGAAAGTGATTGGGTGTCTAAGCCTCTATGTGAATGGGAAAGTGTGATTGTTGCTTCCACTGCTTGTCTTGAAAGATATGGAACGCCGAAGACCATTGAGGATCTACGAATTATTCCATGCATATCGAGCTACAAGGCCTTTGGTGGCAATCCTTGGATATTCCAAACGTCAGATAAACGCAGTACGCAATCATTAGAAGTAGAATCGAAAGTAAATGTTGATGGTGGTTTCATTGCTAAAGCTTCAGCGATGCGCGGATTAGGTTTCGTTGCGTTACCTAAAGTTTTTTGTACTGAGGAGTTGAATCGAGGTCTGTTGATTGAACAGCATTTAGATTGTCAATTAGCACCGTTAACCATATATATCCATCATCGTTCCATCACCTTTCATACTCATCTTATAATGTTACTGGTGAATTTTATGCGTCAGCAGGTAAATGCATAACTCACTTTGGGCAAAGCTTTGTTAGCCCAAAGCTCATGAAAAATGATCGCGTTCGCGCGTGAATCAGACTAGGCAAGTATGATTCACAGTAACGATTTTTGAACTCCCTCATGGTCAGGTCATACTTTTGGGTATCCATTACTTTATGTATCTCTAACTATCAGACCAAGCAAGAGCTAGCCTTCTCGCCGTGGCAAGCTTTGGGGCAAAAGTTATCTGCTAATAAAAGTAGCGTCTACAGCAAATCAAATTGAAAACTAACCACATCAACAGTTTCACGACTCCTTTAATGAACTAAATAGCTGTTCCGAATAGTAGATCACTGCACTCGTAAGGTTTCTATAAGGGATACGGAACATGCATCGTGCGCTGAGTCTTGTTACTTCAGGCTTTGGTGCCAGATTACACGCATGCCTTACGCCACATGGATTCCGGCAGAATGTAGCACTATTAGGATCAGTTATTTAGAGTACTATTAGACAAAGTAACAAAATGAATAAAAGGCTAGCGATGGGATCCATAGCTAGCCTTAGATAACAAACACCACCTTCCTTAGGCTATTGTTTGCGCACTAGTTTATCCGCGAGATAATCAGCTAATTCAGAAAGAGGGACGTGAGTAATAACGTTATCTTTACGGCACTTAACTGAAACCCTATGTTCAGCCTCCTCCTTATCCCCAACCGTTAAGATATAAGGCACTTTTTGTTTGTGAAACCGTTTCATTTTGCGAGCAACTGAGTTTTGGCTGATATCAACCAGCACTCGCATCTCTCGTGCTAAACATAGTTCGACTAACTGACGGACAAATTGGCTGTTTGACTCATTTACTGAGGCAATAGCAACAGGTACAGGATGCAACCAATCCGGCAGGTTACCCTGTGAGACTTCCAAGAGAATCCCTAGCCAACGCTCGATAGAGCCATACATAGCTTGGTGCATAATCACTGGCCGTTCGCATTCCCCTTGTTCATTGATGTAGTGAACATCGAATCTTTCAGACAAATTAAAATCAAACTGGATAGTGCCACACTGCCAGCGTCTTCCCATAGGATCTGTCAGTGACAGTTCAATTTTAGGACCATAGAAAGCCCCTTCACCAGCTTGATACTCGGCATCGAAACCCTCAATCTGACAGGCTGAATCCAATAGCTTTTGTGCTCGGCACCATTGCTCATCGCTGCCTAATGCCTTCTCAGGTTTAGTCGATATTTTTACGTCTAAATTATGGTAGCCGTAATCAGCATAAACCTGTTTTGCCCGTTGAAGAAAACCACGTATCTCCTCCTCTGCCTGAGACCAACAGCAAAAAACATGGGCATCATCCTGAGTGAACTGGCGTGCGCGCAGGCAACCATTTAACGAGCCAGAGGATTCATTACGGTGCACCAAGCCAAACTCAAATAGTCGCAGTGGCAAATCTCTATGGCTATGTACTCCGCGCTTAAACAGCAAAATATGGGCAGGACAAGACATGGGCTTTAACACATATTCATCGATGTTTTCCTTTCCGCCACCGAAAAACATGTTCTCTGCAAACATGTCCATATGCCCAGACGTTTGCCATAACGCCTTCTTCATAAAAACAGGCGTGTTCACCTCCTCAAAACCATTGCGGCGATACACGCGCCTCATGTGCTCTTGAATATCTCGGAATAATGCCCAGCCATTTGGGTGCCAAAAAATCATGCCTGGTGCCTGTGGTTCGGAGTGAAACAGGTCAAGTTGTTCTGCAATTTCGCGATGTGTTTTCATCATTCTCTCCTGAGTTAAATCTGAGCGAAATACAAAACCAAGGTATAAAAAAACCCTCTGGCGATATCGCTCAGAGGGTTTTTTTAAAGACGCAAAAAACTACCCCCCGAGAATTCTCGTGGTGGTAGTGGTGGTGTTAATTGCGCTTGCGTATATTTTGTTCATGCGCCAGTAATAACAAATCATCGCTATCGCGGCAAGCATTTTGTTTAGAAATACAGAGTATCGCGTTAGCTTCTAGTCACTGCCTCCCATAAAACATAGAGGCATAGCACATCAAGCCATTCTGCTAAGTCATCAGGCATTGGGGCCGTTGGATCACTTTTTAGAGCAATGTATTGAGTTTCGAGTTCGTCATGTCGAGTCGCAAATGAACCTGAATACTATGTGGATCATTACTAAAATTAGGTCAACCCCACAGCACCGAACAGTACAACTTGAGTCGCAGATAAATTGAAAAGGGGCAATTGCTTTTTAGCTGAACGACCGCTAGAGGGATAGTTAGGATTGGCATTGTTGTACCTGTGACCTTTTAAAACATCTAGGTTTTAGTAGAGCCCTTATGGATGCTTCTTGTGAAATAACAGGGTGGCGTGTCACAGGGGAAAATGACGCACACCTGACGATAAAGTTCTCTCGCTTTCAAGCTGTTCTGTAACATAAATGGCAATGTATTGATTTACATTGCCATTTTTGGAAATAGCTTAATAAGCTTTTGATATTTAGCTTAGGGATGATGGTGATATCAGAGCAAAATCAATTTTTGCTTGAGCTTTCGACCTCTTTGGCGGTGCGTCTAACAATATCTGTGCCGGCTTCGAGATACTGTTTATAGGTATCATCGCCCCAGGCCACGAGTTTATTGTCTTTAAAAATCAGCGGGGTGCATTCTTCTTTGCTGGTCACGCCATCGGATTTTTCATGGTGAGTACGATAAAAGAGCACTTGTAGCTGGCTATCCTTAAGGGATTTGGCCTCTGTAAAATCGGCCTTACCAAATAGGGTTTTGACGGCGGAAATATCTTGCCCGAGTGTTAAATCGTTTAATTTCTGGCTGTTATAGACTTGCCTATCTTCCCAATCCATTTCATCTGGAGTGGGCTCATATACGAGCACCACTACGGCGACGAAGGCGACATAGGCGGCAAATATGCTACCAATAATAACCGAGGTTTTTGATTTCATTGAATCTAATTCCTTTGCATATCCAATGTGTTATTTGGCAAATGAATAAAATACGCCTTTGATGACCTGAGGTAAACGGCTTTATTGCAACTTAGTGTTAACAAGAGGCGCTAGTCGACGGGTGGCGTATGAATAGGGCTATTGACCCGAAAATCTTTTAAGTTGATGTTTAAGGGTAAATCGGTTTGTAGTTGGGCTAACTTATAACTGAGGCGTGCTATATCTCGGCCTTCTGCCAATTTTTTTGCTTGTTTGGCGCCGAGATTGGACAAAGAGGAAAACAGTGTCGCTAAGGTTCTAAAGGTTCGGAGTAACTCGGCGGCCGATTTAGGGCCAATACCTGCGATACCGGGGATTTTATTGCCGCTATCACCAGCCAGTGCCATTAAATCGAGAAATTGGTTGCGATCGACTCCCAGTTTTTGTTCAAGCTCAGCGATGTTGAGATATTGCTGATTAAAGTGATCCCACTGGCTGATCCGCGGATGATTGAGTTGGCTAAAACCTTTATCCGTCGACACAATAATGGCTTCACCTTGGGCTTTGGCGGTTTTCATTGCAAGGGTGGCGATAACATCATCGGCCTCAGCAGCGGCATAAATTGATTGGATTTGTAAACTGTTAAGGTGTTCTTGCAATGCCGTTAAGCCCGCCGCCAGTGGCTCAGGCATAGGTTTACGGCCCTTTTTATAATCAGGGTAGAGCTGTTTACGCCAAGAGATCTCATCCCCATCCCAGACGATAGCGACATGGGTTGGGTGGTGAATGCGCAGCAGTTTAGTGCAGGCGACACTCACACGCTCCGTTAAACTGTCCATATCGTTCTCATCTGGGATCGCCGCATAAATCCGGCGGACTAAGTTGAGACCATCGATAATTAAAAACTTATTCATTGGCGGTTTTTGTTTTACTTCACGATTTGATAGCAGGGAACATAAGCGCTTCCCGGCAGTTTCATCCTATGCTGGGCGACAAAGGCCCCCAGCAAATTATCCATCAACTCCATTAAATGCGGATCCCCTTTAATGTGGAAGGGACCTAATTGCTCAATTTGCTTGATGGTGTCAGATTTTACATTACCCGCTACGATACCCGAAAAGGCTTTGCGCAGGTTGGCTGCAAGCTCCGCTTTGTTGGTTTGAAAATGTAAATTTAAGTTTGCCATTACCTCATGGGTGGGAGTGAAGGGCAGTTGAAATTCTGGCTCAATTTTTAGCCCCCATTGATATTGGTAAGCATCTCCTGTGGCACGGCGATGGTTTTTCACTTGCTCCATGCCTTGCTTCATCACCCGAGCGACTTCGGAAGGATTATCAATAATGATTTGGTATTTTTGTTGCGCTTCAGGCCCTAAGGTTGCAGCGATAAACTCATCAATTTTAATAAAATAATCTGCGCTTTCGCTGGGGCCAGTTAATACCAGTGGGAAGGGCGTTTGTTGGTTTTCTTTATTGAGCAAAATCCCCAGTATATACAGCAGTTCTTCGGCTGTACCCGCACCGCCGGGGAAGATAATAATGCCGTGACCTAAGCGTACAAACGCTTCTAGGCGTTTTTCGATATCGGGCAAGATCACCAACTCGTTAACGATTTGGTTAGGCGGCTCGGCGGCGATAATACTTGGCTCAGTGAGACCAATATAACGAGCATTTTTAATCCGTTGTTTAGAGTGACCAATCGCTGCGCCCTTCATCGGGCCTTCCATTGCGCCAGGGCCGCAACCAGTGCAAATATCTAATTCCCTTAGGCCGAGTTGATAACCGACTTCACGGGTATATTGGTATTCGATGGCATTAATGCTGTGTCCGCCCCAGCAAACCACTACATTAGGATCTTTCATGGGCGCAATGGCGCGGGCATTACGCAAAATATCAAACACGACGTTAGTAATGTGGCTAGCATTTGTTAAATTGATATGTTTTAGGGTGTCGTATTTGTCGCTGATGTAGAGAATATCTCTGAGCACCGAAAATAAATGCTCTTGGATCCCAATGATAATTTGGCCATCAACAAAGGCTTGTTCCGGTGGATTGATAAGCTCGAGCTTAACCCCGCGTTCACGTTGCAGTACATTGATGTCGAAGTCGTGATATTGCTCGAATAGTGCTTTAGAATTGTCGGTCTTTAAACCCGCGGCGAGTACCGCGAGTGAGCAGTTACGATACAGTTGATATAGGGCGCTTTTGGCGCTTTTTTTGAGGCGATCAACTTCAAGTTGTGAAAGCTGATCCATGCTGCCCTTAGGGCTGACTTTTACTATCATTTATCACTCCTTCGTATCGACAGGAGTGATAAGAAGCGACGTATAGTCTGACTTAGTTATACGTCAATCACGACCCTGTCTCTGCTTTCATGTTTTGCTTTGTAGAGTGCTGCATCGGCGCGCTCAAAGGTTTCGTGTATGAGCTCATTGCCCATGACTCGTGCAGCCCCTATAGATACTGTAACTGTAATCCGCTGATTTTTAAATTTAAATGGAATATTTTTTACTTTTTCTCTAACTCTGTTTAAAAGTTGAGCGATATCGTTATCGTCAATATCTGGCAAAATGAGCACAAATTCTTCACCGCCGTAGCGGGCGACAAACTCGGTATCCCGTAAAGAATTTTTTAATGCCATGGCGATGACCTGTAGGGTTTTGTCCCCGGTACTGTGGCCAAAACTGTCATTGATGCTCTTAAAGTGATCGATATCTGCAATCGCAATCCATAGCGGAGATTTATGACGTTGATAATTGCGATACTCAAGCTCCATGCGTTCTTCTAGGGCGGCACGGTTAGGTAATTGAGTTAGGCTGTCCAGCAGATTGAGCTTTTGTTGTTCGAAAAGTCGTTCTTTATAGGTATTGGCCTCGTTGCTCAGCTCGTTAAGCTCTTTGCGCATGGTTTCCATCGATTTACGCAGTAAGGCTTGCTCCCGTTGTTCTAAGGCTTCTTTGCGGGCGAGTGCGGAGCGAATCGAATTGAGCTGTTCGGTTAAACGTGCTTTGAGGTCGACAATATCGTCGGTATCGATAATGGCTTCACCCACATTATCGACTCGAGAATTGATTTCACGATTAAGCTGGGTTTTGAGTTGGAAACTACGCTGGTTGTGATTATAGGATTCACTAACGACTTCCCGCACTGCTGCTAAGGCATCGTTTAAGGCGTAGAGAAATTCCTGAGAGGCGGATTTTTCCCGTGCAATATTATCGAGCAGCAGGGATAAAATCGTTTGATAAGCCTCCAGTAAATTATCGATTTCAATATCGGATGCTAGCATTTCTTTAATGACAAGCACTTGATCGCGTTGATCTTTACGGAATTCAATTTCCGAGATCATTTGTGCCAACTCATGGGCGAGTTGTCTGTGCTTTGGTAACACATCTAACTTTTCAGTTTCATTAAACTGTTGCTGTAGGATTGTGTCGTAGAAGCCGATAATTTGTTTTACTTTAGGAATGTACTCCCACACCGTATGGAACGGTTTAGCGAGATCTTGCTTAAAGTAGTTAATTTCTTTTTTGAGCTTTTCTGGTACAGAGTTAACCCGTTGAATTTGGCGGACGACCTGTGCAAGCCCTGCGCGACTTTCTTCAAGTTGTACCATTACGTGGTGGTATTGGCCTTTTAATAGGCGTTCAACATCGACCAATTCAGGTAGGGCTTCATCGACTCGCTCAAAGGTATTTAAGTTATGGCGAAGTTTGGCAAGCTTATTATCCAATTCTAAGTTTTGACCTTTGCAGGCAAGACTTAAATGACCAATAAATTGGAGTAAAGTTTGTAACTTAGCATTTCTATCTTCATTGACTTCATCGAGGGCAAGTTTTGCCGAATGAAGTTTCTGTTGAAGTAATGCAAGTTGTGTAACAGTCGCGTTGGAATCCTTCATCCGGAGTATTTTCCTAACTCTGCAGGGCTAACAAGCAAGACGTCCTCTGTCCAGATTAGCGTTTAACTCATATGCTTCTAATGTTATAACAATGGTCGTAGAGTGCAAATTGCTTTGCTTGTACGATAGTGATTAATTGTCGATATTGATCAAATATTTTCTAACAAATGCCGATTTTGGTTATTTTCCCAGCAAGGCCATACAATATCTTCCTTTATCGCATTCGTCTCGACTCGGATCAGGCCGCGTTCAATACCTTTCTCTAAGTGCAAAAACAGCGGGTCGGCAAACAGTGTCGGTGGTACAAAATCTAATGCTCTGAGACTCACATAATAGCAAGTGTCATTTGGCAAACTTCGTGCACCAGCGAGCGCCATTTGCACGGTTTCAAACAGCAATTTGGGGGCAATGTTAATCTCCGCTTTGGCAAGCAGGGGCAAATTGATAAAGCCGAGATTGAAACTAGGCGTAAATGCTTGTTTATCGAATTGCTGTTGAAGTTGTGTTAACACTTGCTGTGGTTCTACGGCCTCAGTAAACCTGACCGCAAATAAGCCTTGGCGGATCACATAGACGGGCATAAACAGACTATGGCTAATATGGTTTGTGAGCTGACGGGTCATAGTATTGGCAAAATATTGGCCGTGATTGAGGTCAGTCGATATATGGTCGCGAAATTCAATTAAAGCTAGCGCAGTGGTTTGAGTGCTAGGCGGGTTTAGCGTCAGATCGTTTAATAGTGCAGCATATCCCTTATGATGGGTAAAAGGTTCTTCTAAGCTTAATTGAAGCAGCGATGCGTTTTGCTGTTTGCTCTTGCGTCGTTGATTTAGCAAGAAGATAACTGCTATCACCAACAAGGTTATGATAAGACCACTAAATGCCAGGAATTGATTAGTATCCTTAGCGGTTTGAATGGCATCATTTAACTTGCTTTGAATCATATTGAGTTCTAACTTGAGCTGCTGTTCAGCAAGGACTGAAGCAGTGACGCCAGGATCTTTAGCAGTGTCTTTTAATGAGTTGTTTAACTCAATAATCTTTTTTTGTGTGTTGATCACTTTGGCTTGATCTTGCTGTTTTTCTGCCGAAAGGGCGATTTGTGTCAGTGCTGATTTTTGCTCCTCTGGTAGATTTAAATCTGTCGCCAACGCTAAAGCGTTTTCAGCATGCCCCATCATCAACGGCCAATCTTGCTTACCTTGAGCAATTTCACCAATCAGTAATTCGTTATAGACCAAGTAATGATGGCTTTGTTTTTCAGTGAATATTTTATTAGCCATCAACAAATACTTAAGTGCATTCACATCATCATTAAGATGCGAATAAGCTTGACCTAAATTGTGGAAATTAAGCCCTTGAGCGATGTAATTACCGCGTTTAGCATCGAGTTGCTGAGCATTAAGGTAGTAGTCAATGGCGCGGTTCCAATCCCCTTGCTCACCATACACCATGGCAATAACTGTCATACAGCTGGAAAGATAAGTATCGTTGCCTAGCTTTTTAAATCCTGCTGCGGCTTCGTGGGCATTTTTTAACGCTTCATCCCATTGTTTTAAATCACGATACACCTTAGCGAGTTGTAACTGAAGATGCGTTTTCATTGACGGATAATTGGAGCGATTTGATAGTCGAATCGCTTCACTATAATGTTGCAATGATTTGGTTAGTTGTTGATTTTTATTATAGTAGTGCCCTAGTTTCGATTCGGCAGCCGCGATGAGGTAGTCGTTTCTGAGCTTATAAGCAATATCGCGATAAGTGTGAAAATGCATTAGTGCAGGTACATCTTGGCGAATAACCAAGTGCATGCCACCTAAATGTTCATGGATGGTATGTTTTAGCAGCATAGACTCAATATCAACGCTTTCGCTGATCTGTGTCAGTGCTTCGTTATAAAAAGCGATCGCTTCTTGGTATTTTTGTTCGGTGCGGCCGATATAGCGCCCCTTTAGCATGGCGACGGTGGCTTGCTCGAAGGGCGTTTGCGCTATGCTTGCCAGAAGTTCGATTAAGTTGTTTGCGTCTTGAAAACCCACCTTGGTTTTGACATTGGGTTCCAGATTTAACCGTGCGAGGAGTTGCAGTATGTGCTCAAACTCATCACTGCTGTAGCCCTGTTCTTGGGCTGCTCGTTCGAATTGTTCACGGTTCTTAAAGGTGATAGGAAAAGAAATCGACTGATTAAGCCTGTCATACATTTTTTGTGGCGTTTCACGCAATTCTATTTCTTCAGCCTCAAGATCAACCGCCAATGTTTGAAAAGAAATAGATATTAACAAGGTCACGAAAATAACAATGAGTTTATGCATGTGTAGGTGGCCCTATATTCCCTAAGTCAAGGAACTTATTTTGTTAGCTTTTGTTAGCGCCTAATGAGGATGCTACATCGACTTGTTATACTTGGAAAAAATATAAGAAGCATAATAACAGAAGACGGAAGGAAGTCAGAGTGAAACCCAATAGATTATCTATTTTGGCATTAAGTGTATTAGGGTCGGCTAACGTATTTGCCGATGTGGATTACAAAATTGATTTAAGCCAACCCCAACATCATCTTGCACAGGTGAGTGTAACGTTTCCCGAAGCTAAAGCAGGTGAGTTAACGGTTAATCTTCCTGTGTGGCGTACGGGTAAATACCAAGTGTTACCACTATCTGATGGCGTGCGTTTATTCACGGCAAAAGACAGTAAGGGCAATCCACTCCCATGGAAACGCAGTGCTAGTGGCGAGTGGAAAATAGCCTTAGATAATCCAACCAATGTAACCGTGAGTTATCAACTTTACGCCAATGAATTAGGCCAGCGCGTGCGTCATATTGATTCAAGCCATGCTTATCTCGATGCCAGTGGCGTATTAATGTATAGCCCGCAATTTCGAGAAGACCCAGTAGCAGTACAATTAACCGTGCCCGAAAACTGGCAGAGTTATTCGGGCATGTCGTCAGGCAAAATGGCGCATTCATTTATTGCACCTAATTATGATGTGCTAATTGACTCCCCCATTGAAACAGGGGTGAGTACTCACAAAAAATTTAGTGCTAATGGCAAAGACTATGAATTAGTGTTTTGGGGTGAAGGCAACTACGATGCCGATAAGGTGGTGAAAGACTTAACCGCATTGAGTGGCCAAGCTAAAGCGATCTGGGATGATTATCCTTTTGATCGTTATGTTTATATGGTGCATGCCACCAGCGGTGCGGGCGGCGCGACCGAGCACTTAAACTCGACGGTTATTCAACTGCCGCGGTTTAGTTTTCGCGAGCGTAAGGATTACCTACGCTTTATTAGCACGGCGTCCCATGAGTTTATTCATACTTGGAACGTTAAAGCCTATCGTCCGGCAGGTTTGGTCCCCTACGATTATCAGCATGAAAACATGACCGAACTGTTGTGGATTGCCGAGGGATCAACTAGTTATTTCCAAGGGCAATTGTTGCTGCGCGCAGGAGTGATGACGCCAAAAGAATTTTTAGAAGACTTAGCCAAACGTATCGAAAAAAGCGAGCTGACACCTGGGCGTGAAATTCAATCGGTTGCCGAGGCAAGTTTAGGCGAATGGAGCAGTACGGGCGGCGATTATGCGATTAACCACAGTGTGAATATTTACTCCGAAGGTTATTTAGCCTCACTGGCGCTGGATTTCTCTCTGCTGACGGATTCGAATCTTGCCCATTCTTACCGCGACGTGCATCGTAAACTCTATCAGGATTACCGCGTACCTAAGGGGTACACTGTGGCCGATGTGCAGCAAATTCTGAAGGACTTATCGGGTAAGGACTATGGCCCATGGTGGCAAAGTCATGTGAATAGTCCACTGAGCCTTGAGTTTTCAAGCCTGTTGTCTCAGGCCGGATTAGTGATGTCCTACGGTAAAGACGCTAAAGCTGAGCCTTTCACTGGCATGACCTTAAGCAGCGAATATGGCTCTTTAGTGCTTGCCCAAGTATTGCGTAATAGCCCCGCCTGGCAGGCTGGTATCATGGCGGGAGACGAGATTATCGCGATTAATGGCTTAAAGGTGACCGCTCAAGGATTTGATAAGCGCATCAAAGACTTTAAAGTGGGTGATAAGGTCGAAATCACCTTATTTAACAACGATAAAATTAAGCAAGTGGCGTTAACCTTAGGTGAGAAACAAAGCGGCAAGCTAGTGCTCAAAGGCGATGTGAAGGCGACTAAACAGCAAAAAGCCTTCTTCAAGGCTTGGCTGGGCATCGATTGGCCGTTTGATAATAAGGGTGAGCTGCTGACGAAAAGTTAACTTGTTTGCGATTTGAGTGAGTGGGCTTTAGGTTGGCTTATTCGAATCACTACCAATGTGTTACTTCAGTCATAGAGACTAAAAAGGCGCCGCAGTGAACTGAGTCCAACTGCGGCGCCTTTTACTTTTCTAATATTGGCTAGGAAGGAGCCTTGGCCAAATACGATCAGCGTTTTAAGCGTTAAGCTTGAGTCTCTTCAATGCCACCCAATGCAGAAACCAGGGCATGCATTAGTGCGACTAATTCACTGCCCATTAAGGCAAAGTCAGCATCGAGGCGCGCCATCGGATCTTCATTACCCAACTCATCATTACCCGCTCTAAATTCTTCGGAGAATTTTAAGCGTTTCACACTGGCATCGGATTGCAGCAATAGCGCAATCGATTGGCCAAAGTGCAGGGCGAGCTTATGCACTTCTTTGCCGGTTTCTAGGTGGGCAAGTACTTCGTCTTCTTTTAGATCTTGCTGCTTAAAGCGTACTATGCCGCCTTCATCTGCGGCAGATTTCAGCTCAGCTTCATCTTGCATTTCAAAGGGTAATGGTGCGCTGCCATTTTTAAGCCATTCAGTTAATTGGCTTTCAATCGGTGCTTTAAAGCTTAATGGGATCACTGGTAAGCTACCTAAGGCCTTGCGTAATAAGGCTAATAATTCTTCTGCCTTAGTGGCGCTTGAGCTGTCAACGAGGATCATTTCTAGCTCAGGTAAAATCAGTGCGCGTGTTTGGCTGCGGCGCGAAAAAGCGCGTGGCAATAGGCTAGTGATGATTTCATCTTTTAGCGCATCTTTTTCTTTTTTGGCGAGTTTACGATTTTCTTCGTCTTCAATTTGTGCCACTTTTTCTTCTAATGATTCTTTAATTACTTGACCAGGAAGAATTTTTTCTTCTTTAGTGACACAGATTAGATGACGATTGTTGGCACTGTGCACTAAGGTGCTGCCCTGTTTACCTAAGGCATTGGAAAACCCAAATTTGCTGACGTCTTGGCTGCCGCACGGGGAAAATGTGAAATCGGCAAGTGCGGTTTCAAGTGCTTCTGTCTCGATGGAAAAAGGTTTATTGAAACGATAAAGAGTAAGATTTTTAAACCACATAAGATGCGCTCATTGGAAAAATAAAGTCGCAGTTTACGGCATAGTTGCGGCGGGGTAAACCTACCTGAAATCGTTAAATTTTGCCTTGGTTGCAGAATTCATCAAAATGTAACATTGAGAAAAACTAAGCTATAACCCTTGGTGTTAATGGGTTTCGTCTTTTTTAGGTGGTGCGGTTTTATGGTGGTAGTCCTAAGTTGTCACAATTGAAATAAAACTGAAACAGATTCATTGCAAACTTTCGGTCGTTCCAAACCAATAACCAAGACGAACATAACGTCGAAAGGATTAAATGATGAACGTTTTTTGTAAAACTCTACTTGCTTCTGCGCTAGCTTCTGCAACTCTGGCTTCTGCTTATGCCGCTGAGCCACTGACTGTTTATGGTAAGTTGAATGTTACCGCTCAATCAAACGATGAGAAAGGTGACGCTACAACAACTATTCAAAGTAATGCTTCTCGTTTTGGTGTGAAGGGTGATTTCGAATTATCAAGTTCACTTACTGCTTTTTATACTGTTGAGTATCAAGTAGATACTGGCAATGCATCAAGCGACAACTTTACCGCGCGTAATCAATTTGTTGGTTTAAAAGGCGACTTTGGTTCGTTCTCTGTTGGTCGTAACGATACTTTGCTGAAGATTTCTCAAGGTGATGTTGACCAATTTAACGATCTTTCTGGCGACTTAACAAAATTATTTAAAGGTGAAGTTCGTGCTGCGCAAACGGCAACTTACTTAACCCCTTCCTTTGGTGACTTCGTGTTTGGTGTCACTTATGTTGCGGAAGGTAATGATGTTAAAAGTCAATTTGCTCAAGATGGTTTCAGTGCTGCCGCCATGTATGGTGACGCTAAGTTAAAGAAAACTGCTGTCTATGCAGCCCTTGCGTACGATTCTGATGTGTCTGGATATGAAATCGTGCGTGCTAGCTTACAAGCCAAGTTAGCTGGCATCAAGTTGGGTGGTATGTATCAGCAGCAGGAACAAACGTACAAATACAATGCAACAACGGGCGAACCAGTTGAGGTGTCTGCAGACAGTGCGACTGGCTACCTGTTAAGTGTTGCCTATGATATCAATGCTGTGACATTAAAAGCACAATATCAAGACATGGAAGACTTAGGTGATTCATGGTCAGTGGGTGCGGACTACAGCTTAGGCAAGCCGACTAAAGTGTTTGCTTTCTATACCAACCGCTCTTTAGAAGCGAATACAGATGATGATAAATACATCGCTGTTGGTTTAGAACACAAGTTCTAATCTCAGTATTAAGATTGAATTAAGGAAGCTTCGGCTTCCTTTTTTATTGCGATAAACAAACAGTTATATAAACTTAATATGACAATTATCGCTACTATATAGCTTGTGCGGCACACTTATTCATAAATCTGTAATAAAAATGACTAATAATAGCCGTGTTGACATTCACTGACAGAAAATCACCTATGACTGCAAGGATATTGATAGTAGAAGACGAGTTAGCCATCCGCGAGATGCTGACTTTTGTAATGGAACAGCATGGGTTTACCACCTCTGCGGCAGAAGATTTTGATTCGGCCATTGCGCTGCTAAAGGAGCCTTACCCCGATCTGATTTTGTTGGATTGGATGTTTCCTGGAGGAAGCGGTATCCAATTGGCTAAACGCCTCAAGCAGGATGAGTTTACCCGTCAGATCCCCATTATTATGCTCACCGCCCGTGGAGAAGAGGAAGATAAGGTTAAGGGCCTCGAAGTGGGCGCCGATGACTATATCACTAAACCTTTCTCACCCAAGGAGTTGGTGGCACGTATCAAAGCGGTGCTACGCCGTAGCGCGCCGACCCGTCTTGAAGAAACGATTGACGTACAAGGATTGTTACTCGACCCCGTGAGTCACAGGGTGAGTGTTGGTGATACTGTACTCGATATGGGGCCCACAGAATTTCGATTGTTACACTTTTTTATGACACACCCAGAACGCGTCTATAGCCGCGAACAGCTGCTTGATAATGTGTGGGGCACAAACGTATATGTCGAAGACCGAACCGTAGATGTGCATATTCGCCGCCTACGTAAAGCGGTTGAAGAGTCGGGCCATGATCGTCTCATTCAAACGGTTCGTGGTGCGGGTTATCGTTTCTCAACACGTAGTTAGTGCCAAATAAGAGATAGGCACAGGTTAGCTTTTCGGCTATCTTGTGCTCCTCTTATTTAGCCTGATGTTTGGGTTTATTTATGTTCGACTCTTATTCAGGGTACCGGTTGTTTACGCGCTTAGCCGTATTTTTACTGCTTTGTTTGCTCATTGGTTTATTGGTAGGGAAACCCCTCTGGATACTGATCATTGGATTGCTAGGGCTAGTGTTCTGGCATTACCGTCAGTTAGCGCGACTTAATTTTTGGTTATGGCGAGATAGAAAATTAACGCCTCCCCAAGGCACTGGTAGTTGGGAAGGCGTATTTAATGGTATTTACCGCCTGCAAGGTAAAAATCGTCGCCGAGTCGGTCAATTGGCAGCTCTACTTGGGCGTTTCCGTCAAGGCGCTGAAGCCTTACCCGATGCAGCAGTCGTGCTCGACTCAGAGCATAATATCTTATGGTGTAATAAATTAGCTCAGCTGATGTTGGGATTCGTTTGGCCACAGGATAATGGTCAACGAATCGATAATTTAATTCGTCATCCCGATTTTTCTGCCTATATCAAAGCGGCTGAATATAAGGAACCCTTAGAGCTGGCATCGCCAGTATCGGAGCGGCGTTTACTCGAAATTCGTATCATGGCCTATGGCGATCGGCAGTTACTGTTGATTGCCCGCGATATTACACGGATAAGACAACTCGAAGGCATGCGTAAAGAATTTGTCGCCAATGTGTCACACGAACTCAAAACCCCGCTCACTGTATTGCAGGGCTATTTAGAGATGATGCAAAGCATGGCGGAACCCGATTCGATGAACGCTAAGCCCTTAGCCTTAATGCAGCAGCAGACTCGGCGAATGCAGTCGATGGTCGAACAATTACTGGTGTTATCGCGTATCGAAGATGCGGTGGATATTAATCTTGAGAACACGGTAAACATGTCGCAGCTAATGGAAGTCTTAAAGGAAGAAGCTAAAGCATTAGCGCAGGATAAATATGAGTTAAGTTTCCATTGTGAGCCGGGATTAGATTCCCATGGCAATGAGCTACAGCTTAGAAGTGCTTGCTCTAACCTGATTTCTAATGCGATTCGTTACACTGAACCTGGTGGCAAGATTACGGTGCAGTGGCGTAGCGTTGCTACTGGCGGTCTCTTCAGTGTGACAGATACCGGGGAAGGGATTGCACCGCAGCATATCAATCGCTTAACCGAGCGTTTTTATCGAGTTGACAGCGCGCGCTCACGGCAAACGGGGGGCAGCGGCCTTGGTTTAGCCATTGTGAAACATGCATTAAGTCATCATCACAGTGAGCTTAATATCAGCAGTGAATTAGGAAAGGGTAGCACTTTCAGCTTTGTGATCCCGCAGCATTTGATTGAACGTAAAAAATAATTGCTATTTAATGTAACGTTATTTTTTATATTAAAAACAGGTCATTATGGCCTGTTTTTTTCAGACTTCGAAAAGAAGTGATTTTTCAAAAAAATGCAAAAAAGTGTTTTGTCATCTAAGTGTCATATCTTGGACATAGAATTGTCATTGTGGCGATTGATACTGGCTGCGTCTGAAGAAACCTAAGTTACAAATTAGTTAGCTTACAACTGGAGCACATAATGAAACTGAAAAAACTTGTCGGCGCGATGACCCTCACAGCCGCTGGTGTATTCTCTACAACTGCCATGGCAGCTATTGACCCATCTCTACCTACTTACGAGAAAACAAGTGGTGTGTCTGGCAACTTATCATCTGTAGGTTCAGATACTTTAGCCAATATGATGACACTTTGGGCTGAAGAATTTAAACAGATGTATCCAAACGTCAATATTCAAATTCAAGCGGCTGGTTCTTCAACTGCGCCACCAGCGTTGACTGAAGGTACTTCACAATTCGGCCCAATGAGCCGCAAGATGAAGCCTAACGAAGTAGAAGCGTTTGAAAAGCATTATGGCTACAAGCCAACTGAAATTCGTGTTGCAATTGACGCTTTAGCAGTATTCGTACATAAAGATAACCCAATCAAAGGCTTAACGGCTGAACAGGTTGACGGTATCTTCTCTTCTACCCATAAATGTGGTGGTGCGGATATTCAACGTTGGGGTGATTTAGGTCTTAGTGGTGATTGGTCTGCAAAAGACGTTCAATTATATGGACGTAACTCAGTATCAGGTACTTACGGTTACTTCAAAGAGAAAGCGCTTTGTAAAGGCGACTTTAAGGCGAACGTAAACGAGCAACCTGGTTCAGCATCAGTCGTTCAATCAGTATCTCAATCTTTGAATGCGGTTGGTTACTCTGGTATCGGTTATAAAACTGCAGGCGTAAAAGCCGTTGCAATCGCTAAAAAAGGTAATGAGTTTATCGAAGCGACTGCAGAAAACGCCGCTAATGGTACTTACCCATTATCACGTTACTTGTATGTATACGTGAACAAGCAACCAAACAAAGACTTAGCACCAATGGAAAAAGAATTCATCCGTTATGTGTTATCTAAGCAAGGTCAGCAAGTTGTAGAAAAAGACGGTTACGTGACGCTGCCTAAGAGCGTAGTTGCCAAAGATTTAGAACAGTTAGGCATCCGCCTCTAATTCTTTATCGCTAAACGTTAAGGGTCTCTTCGGAGACCCTTTTTGTTTTGGGGGCTAAAACCACCAACGTCAGTATGGGGTTATCATGCTAGGTGATTACTAGCTGGCGCTTACGACTGAAAATAGGCATAAAAAAAGCAACCTAATTAGGTTGCTGTAAATTCCAATTCGGAATCTGGGGACGGTCGCGCTAGAAACCATCGAAAGGAGAATGATGATGAACGAAGAAACTCATTGCAAAGATTCGGTTCATAATATCTGACTCAAGGGCGCGAAATTAGTTCAGCAAAAATAGAAAATTTTTGAAAATATTTTTACTATTTTCCTTATGCATTGAAAAATATGTAAATTTTATTTTTATGAGTTAACTAAAGTCGATTATGGCAAAACTTGGATTCAAGCATTGTTACAAAATGCCGATGCGAGGACAGTTTATTCGATTGCGCGTCGGTAAATCTGCGTCCGATAATATGATTAGATAATTTACCGTTCACAGGTTAGCTAAGTGATGTCATCAGAAAGCCAGCAAATGCCAATCGCTCACGCAGCATGGGATTTAACTCGGGATTACCATTCCTTTGCCAATAGCGACCAAGTGCAGGTCACGCACTTATCCCTCGCGTTGAAAATCGACTTTGCGACTCGCACTTTGCTCGGGGAAGCGGTTCTGTCACTTCGCTACTTTGAACCACAGACTAGCGAGTTATGGCTCGATAGCCGTGATTTACATATTTTATCGGTCACGACAGATACTCAAGAGCCCCTTGAGTTTGTGCTTGAAGTGCCAAATGAAATCCTCGGGCAGAAATTGGTGATCCAGCTACCCGCTGAAAAGTATGAGCAAGTCTGTATTCACTATCGCACCTCGCCAGAAGCTGAAGGGTTGCAGTGGCTCATGCCTGAGCAAACGGCCGGCAAACAGTTACCTTATCTCTTTAGTCAATCTCAGCCCATTAATGCCCGCAGTTGGATCCCCTTGCAGGATACGCCAAAGGTGCGGATAACCTTCGATGCAAAAGTTCAAGTGCCCAAGGGAATGCGTGCAGTGATGAGTGCGATGAACCATCCAGATACACCGCTTGAAGGGATATTTACGTTTGAGATGGAAAAAGCCATCCCAACCCATTTGCTGGCATTAGCGGTAGGTGATTTGGCATTTCAAGCCATAGGCCCGCGCAGCGGCGTGTATACAGAACCTTGCATGTTGGCCGCCGCAGCAACTGAGTTTGCCGATACCGAACATATGCTAGATGTGGCGCAATCGCTATTAGGCCCTTATGCCTGGGGGCGTTATGACATGATCATCTTGCCGCCGAGCTTTCCGTTTGGTGGCATGGAAAATCCCCGTTTAGCTTTTTTAACTCCAACCTTGATTGCGGGAGATAAGAGTCTTGTGTCAACGGTTGCCCATGAGTTGGCACACTCGTGGACGGGCAATTTGGTTAGTAACGCCACATGGCGTGATCTCTGGTTAAATGAAGGCTTTACGACCTATTTCACCAATCGAATTGTCGAGGAAGTCTATGGCAAGGAGCAGGCTGAGCTAGAATGGGTTATTGAATTTGGTCGACTAAAAGAAGAAATGGCCGTTTTACCGTGCCATAGGCAAACGCTACCCGCCAATGTACAACAGGCCGATCCTAATCTGGCCTTTAACCGTTTTACTTATGATAAGGCGTCGATGTTCGTCCATGAATTAGAGCATCGACTTGGCCGCACCGAATTCGATAAGTTTCTGTTTGCCTATGTGCAGCACTTTGCTTTTAAGGCAATTACCACTGAAGAGTTTGTCAAATACGCCAAAGTCGCTTTAGTTGAAGCCTATTCCGATAAGATAAGCGAAGCCGAATTGCTGGAATGGATTTATGGCGAAGGGCTACCTCAAGGTTATGTGGGGCCCACATCGCGAAGTTTAGATAAGGTCGATAGCGCCTTGGAGGACTTTTTAAAGGGCAAAGCGGCTAGTGAGCTTAAGGTGCAAGGCTGGCGTGTCCATCACTGGCAATACTTTCTGACCCAATTGCCCGAAGTCTTGTCTCAGGTGCAATTAATGGATTTGGACGATACCTTTAAGTTAACCGAGTCGAGCAATGCCGAAATTGCCTGCGATTGGTTTAGGGTCGCTATCCGCAATCATTACGATCCCGTGCTGCCTGCTTTAAGCGCTTATTTACAGCGTATTGGCCGCGGCAAGTTTGTCCGTCCGCTTTACGCTGAGTTAAAGATTGCGGGTTATCATGCTGAGTTAAAACAGATTTATGCAAGCGCACGCGCAGGTTATCACCCATCCATTCAAGTACAGTTAGATAGGATGTTTAACTCGTAAAGACAGATAAAAAAAATGGCAACCAAAGGTTGCCATAAGAAAATCAAGCTAGGAGACAAAGGAATTCAGTGCGCTAGCGTGTATTCGATTGCTTCCCAAAAGGGAGATGATGATGAACGACCAACCAATTCGACTCTATGCAATAACTTGAAACTGTTCCATTGAATTAAACGGCATGTTTTATCCATTTAATCCTTTGCTAAACTTTTCATTTAGCAATCAATTGTGCATTAAAGCGGATTTGTTAATCCTTACATATAGTCAGACTAAGGCCTTTTCATAAAGTTCAGTTTGCGGCTAAAAATTTTTGAAATTATTTTCGACCATGCCGACATGCTAAATATAGAAGTCAGTGGATGACTACATTTATTTTACAAATAAAACATAGACATAAAAAAAGGCAACCAATTGGTTGCCTAGTGACCTCTTCCTAGGTCAAGGGGGCCGCGCTAGAAGCCCCTGGGAGAATGATGAACATGAAAAAGACATTCGCTGTTCAATATGTTTGAGGGGCTTATAGGGTTAAAGTTCCATCGAAAATAAAAAATAACTTAACTTTTTATTTAATAGAAAAGTTTCAACGGGATAGCTCGCTGATTACTTTAAAAGCGTTTCTATTTTGTCGCTAATGTCTTCTGGTTTTGTGGTTGGCGCAAAGCGAGCGACCACTTCTCCCTGACGATTCACTAAGAATTTAGTGAAATTCCACTTAATCCGTTCTGTGCCCAATAGGCCCGGCGCTGCTTTTTTAAGATACTGATATAAAGGGTGAGTATGCTCACCGTTTACCTCGATTTTTGAAAATAGGGGAAAACTCACGCCAAAGTTGAGTTCACAAAAGCTTTGGATGCCTTTCTCATCGGCTTTTTCTTGGGCACCAAACTGATTGCATGGGAAGCCTAAAACCACAAATCCTTGTGCTTTATATTTTTGATAAAGCGCCTCTAAGCCTTTGTACTGTGGTGTAAAACCGCACTCACTGGCGGTATTTACAATTAAAATTACTTTGCCTTGATATTGTGCCAGTGCCGTTGGATTGCCTTGAATGTCGTTTGCGCTGTGGCTATAGATAGTCGATGTCATCATTACCTCCTTAGGTGTGATGATTAGCATAAATAATAGTTAAGTTGTTATCAATCAATTTGTGTGCAATTTATTCTGTGTGTTTGCCAATCTTCTTCAATATCAATATAGTTACGCTAATTTTTATCTCAGCAGAAGGGCGTTTATGTGACTGAACATGAAGCCGAATACGAAACAAACACACAGGCCGATGTCGGGCAGGTTGTTCAGCAACTCACTGAAGTTGAAGGTGAAGAACAGGCTGAAGTGTTCAGTGAAATCTTAAATGAAGCAGAGCCTGGTACTATTGCATTAGCACTGGAGTCTTTACCCTTAGACGAGCGTTACGAGCGTTGGCAACAGGTTGAGTTTAGTGACCGTGTAACAGTGCTGAGTTTAATGCGTGCCGATCCGCGTATGGGTATCCTAAAGCAGATGCCCGACAATGAGGTGGATCTGCTATTCGCGCAGCTTAGTCCTGAGGATTTGATTGAGTGGAGTGATTATCTCCCCGAAAGTTTTACCGACCGCGCCTTGGCGCAGATGGGCGAGCGTCAGCGGCAGCGTTTCGAGTTGTATGACCAATATTCGGAAAACGAAATTGGTCGTTATACCGATCATCAAATGTTAGTGCTCAGCGATAAGGCGACTGTGGCTCAGGCGCAGCGGTTTTTCAGGCGAATTGAACTCGACTGTAACGACAACTTATTTATCGTCGATGAGGCGGATAAATACCTAGGTACGGTCAGACGTTATGATATTTTCAAGCATGATCCCTCTGAGCCGCTGATTTCACTGTTATCGGAAGACAGTCGTGCATTAACTGCGGATACGACGCTACTCGATGCCGCCGAGGCGATAGAACATAGCCGCGAAATTGAGTTACCTGTGATCGATGAGGCCGGGGAGCTGATTGGCCGTGTCACCCTGAGGGCTGCGACTGCCTTAGTGCGTGAACATTACGAAGCGCAATTAATGGCGACCGCGGGTATGGATGAGTCCGACGACTTATTCGCCCCAATCATCAAAGGTGCGCAGCGCCGCGCCGTGTGGTTAGGGATTAACTTACTCACCGCATTTTTGGCCTCGGCAACCATTGGATTGTTTGAAAACGTCTTATCTCAAGTGGTTGCACTTGCGGTACTTATGCCGATAGTGGCGTCAATGGGCGGGATTGCGGGGAGTCAGTCGCTCACCTTGATGATCCGCGGTATGGCGATGGGGCAGATCTCTGCGGGTAACTTATTCTCGTTAATGAAGAACGAGTTAGGGATTGGTTTAGTCAATGGCACTCTGTGGGCGATTGTTATTGGACTGGTATCGGGCTGGTGGTTTGCCGACAGCACCATAGGCATAGTGATAGGTTGTGCGATTTTAATCAATATGGCGGTCGCGGCTTTAGCTGGGGTGATTGTGCCTATGGTCTTGCAGCGATTTAACCAAGATGCGGCGCTCTCTGGCTCGGTGATTTTAACCACTGTGACCGATGTGGTGGGCTTTTTCACTTTCCTCGGTATGGCGACGATACTTTATCTTTAAGTGGATTTAGGTTGTTTAACTCATTTGTATGAATCAAAACGATATTCAATTTGTTCTTTGTCAAAACGCGGCCGAATTAGCGGCTGCGGCGGCATTAATTGACCTGCGTGATGACAACGCGCATCCCCTCGACCATCAGGCTTTTGCTCTGTCCCGCGCCGTGATATTGGCGAAGACTCTCGAAGGTGAGATAGTCGGCTGCGCAGCGATTAAGGCCGGTTCTGGCCCGGTAGGGGAACTCGGTTATCTGGTAGTCTCGCCTTTATATCGCCGCCGAGGCATCGCCCAAGGGCTTACCCTTATGCGGATTGAAGTGGCTAAAGCACAGGGAATTGCCCTGTTATATGCCACTATTCGAGATGAAAACAACGCCAGCAGAGTGAATTTACTCAAGGCCGGATTTCACTTTTGGCGTAACTATTTAAGCATTAGAGGAACGGGGAATACCGTGGGTTGGTATTACTTAACCTTATGTGATGAGATTGATATTGAAGGAACGATGCAAACCTTAGTGGGAAATCGTATACCAGCACCTTAATGTGTAAAAATTGTTTTATTTAGGTTTTTCTGATGTTTATTGAAGGTTTTTATTTGGTTTTAAATTCAAAAATATCGGCACCAAAATCCTAAATATGCAGATTTTCTTTTTTTATTCGGTATGATCCGCGCTATTACCCACAGTCATTATTGAGGTGTTTTTATGGCTAAATTCAGAGTAGCAAGTGTCTTATTATTGAGTGCAGCCGCGCTGCAAGTGAATGCGTCAGAATTTAATCTTGGCTTAAACAACGATGTGGTTTCTACTGAGTTAGAGCTGCAAGTGAATAAAGATACTAATGCAGTATTAGGATATATTTATTCGGACGATAGCGGTCATATTGCTCAAGGTGCAATGCACATGACCCACGATGCGGGAGTGCATCATTTTGAAGTGGGCGCTAAGTTAAGCCAGTTATGGGCAGACGATGCGCCAAATGGCAGTACTGTGTCTGTAGGTGGTCGTTATGCGTTAGCCTTAGGACCAAATATTTCTATACATGCTGCCGCTTACTACGCGCCATCGGTATTGTCTTTCGGTAATGTCGATGGTCAGTATGAATTGGATTCTAAAGTGCAATACAACATCAACCCGAATATGGCGCTGTACGTTGGTTATCGTAAAATTGCCTTTGAATACGATAATGCCCGTGATTTTACCTTTGAAGATGGTGCGTACATCGGCGGTAAATTCCGCTTCTAATCGAACCAGTAAATTGGCGACCTAAATGTGTCGCCTCGAATTTAAAGCCGGCCAAGGTTACCTTTGCCGGCTTTTCCATTTGGCTTTGAGCTCGCTGTAGCTTGGTAGGATGGAGGAGAAGAGCACCAGTCCTATGCCAATACACACCACAATGCTTAAGTGCTCATCCAAAAACCACCAACCTAACAATGCGGCAAAAATAAGGCCTGTGTATTCCACTGGTGCCATTTGGCTCGCATCTGCTCGTCGATAGGCATGGATAATCAGGTAGGTCATGCCGATATAAAACACGCCTAAGGTTAAGCCGACTTGAGCGACGGGGAGATTAAAATCTGCGCCCTCGTACCAAGTTGCCGGTATCAGAAAAACCATCGCAAAGGCATTAGACCAAAAGAGTGTTGAAAAGGGATGCTCGTGGGTTGAGTATGCCTTCAAAATCAAGCTGTTTGTTGCCGAAGTCATGGCCCCAAAAAAGGCTAAGCCAATGTAGAGATTAAATTCGGTTGGTTGGCTTATCAGTAATATGCCCGTAAAACCAATGATGCCTGCTACTGTTCGGCGATAGCCTATACGCTCATGTAAAAAGAACGCAGACAATAACAGCAGTAATAATGGCGAGGTATAAATGACTGCGGTGACTGTTGCGAGTGGCAGATGCAATACAGCTAGCATAAAGATAGCATTGCCTAAACCAATTAATAGCGCTCGGCTTAAGTGCACTTTGTAAAAGGGACTTAACTTGAGATTGCCCTGTAAACGCCAGACAAAGGGCAGTACCAAAAGTGTGGCAAATAATTGTCGGTAAAGTACAAGTTGAAACACTGGCGCATTAGTTTCAAGCAACTTAACCAATAGGTTACCGCTGGCTATCAACAATTGTGCCGCTAAAATCATCAATAAAGGTGCCATAGGTATCCATGTTAACGACTGATATTGAGGCTAAAGTGTGGTTCTATAAGTTAACGACTAAAATATCATCATAAGGCATCCCATTGCCGACTAATTTAGTCTAATCAATTGTAAAAAATAAAATGTAGTCATAAAGTTAACACTCTAAATTGATTTTCTGCGTGGAACTAAACGCGGGTATATAAACCAAGATACCAATGAGCAAAACTAACGTGCATAATTTCTGGTGCTTTTTGTTGCTGTTTTGGACATTTAGTCCATTTACCCTTAGCGCTGAAATTGCGTTGGACTCCCCTTATTTATTCCATGCAGAAGATAAGCAGCTCCCGCCTGCCGATTTTAATGAGGTAACTCAATGGATGAGCCTACTCAAAGAAGCTAGCTCTGTGAGTCTGGCTGGTGGCGACTATTGGATGGTGTCTCCAGTGATGGTTAATAGCCGTCAAACTCGTTGGGTAGTCGATGCCAGTAATTCTATTGTTGAATCGGTCGATTATTGGTTACTTGGTAGTGATGGCTCAGTGCAAACTGCCCACAGTGGTTACTATGCACCCTATGAATTTTTATTCGATTACGGTCGCAAGGTTCAACTGAATATTGGGACTGATTATTGGTTGGTGACTCGACTGAGTAGCCGCTATTATTCCTCCGCCCCAGAGCTGGCTTTAACGTCAGAAGAGGTGCATCAGTTAACCAACGACCGTGTGGCCATGGCGATACTGATTTGTTTAGGGGGATTACTGTTTATCGCCTTATATAATATACTGATTTATATCTCTATTTTTGATAAAGCCTTCTTATATTATGGCCTTTATGTATTGGCCTATTTTGGTGGTTGGGCATTAACATTCCATCTACCCGCTCACTTGTTTAACTATCATCAACTAGAACTACATCATCTATTTTTTATCAGTTTGCCGATATTTAATATTATGTTCTACAAGCATTTTTTACAGTTACCTAGCTATTCACCCCGATTGTGGCGACTGAGCCAGTACTTATTAGTTGCTTGTGTTTTAGCCTTGCCTACCAGTATTTGGTTATTGTCCTATACCGCGATTATTGCCTCTGTACTCATTATGTTGTGGATTGCGTTGGCGATTACCTGCGGCAATGTGTGTTTGATGAAAGGCTTTGCCCCAGCGCGCTATTTCATCATGGCCTTTAGTTGTTTGCTGTTGCCTGCGGTGATTATTTTACCGGGCAATATGGGGATTACTCCTGATTTTATTGAGCATGCTGAATTTGCTACTTTGCTCGGCGGCACTGTAGATGCCTTACTGTTATCTCTTGCCTTGGCTAATAAACTTAAACTCCTTTCTGAAGAACGTAAGGCGCATATCGAAGAGTTAGGGATCGCTTGGGAAAAAGCAAGGCTTGATGGCTTAACGCGAGTCGGTAACCGTTATGCCTTTGATGAGTTTATGAATTCTCAATTGGCCTTTTCCAATAAGGTGGTTAACCCTATGGCGTTGGTGCTGCTGAATGTCGACAATCTCAAGATGGTAAATGATACCTTGGGACATCAAGAAGGGGATCGTTTACTACAAAGACTTGTGCAGTTTTTGCAAGCGACCAATATTGCTCAACTCAAAATCTACCGTATTAGTGGCGATGAGTTTGTCGTTATTCTGCCTGCGAGTAGCGTGACAAATTTAGTGAATAGTTTGCGTGAATTAACTGCGCAAGTCGCCGCTGAAGGCTTAAAGGATTGTCATTTTAGTTTTGGCATCGCGATGAATACCGACGTAGCCGAACCCCATGAGTGGCTGCGCTGTGCAGATAGTAGTTTGTATCAGTCTAGGATGGAAAAACGGCGTCAGGAATATGCCGATAGCCGCGTGGGTGAGATCGCTTCCTTTTAAGCTTGAGAACAACTTATAAAACAAATAGAAAGGGCTGCACAATGCAGCCCTTTGGCATTTAGGCGAAGTTTTTTTCGCCTTTGATAATGGCCGGATGACCGCAGATAGCTTTAGCGGTATGCATCCCCGCCATGGTGGCGGCCTCGACACAACCGGCATTGAGGCCGGTTTTAATCCAGTCACCCGTCATATACAGATTGTCGATACCTGTGCCATCGGTGTTGATCCGATATTGTGAGCTGCCTTTAACCGACAAGACATAACGTTCCGAAGGATCCACATTGGCGCGCCAATATTGGCTATCGAATCGCGCTTCGCCTTGGCGGTTTTGTTCATCGTGCAACCATTCCCAGGGGAAACTATCGCCAACATGTTGCCACAGCTTATGAATTTCCATATTGAGCTGATTAATGGCGCCAGCCTTGGCTTCGGCGGTTTTGCGCTGTTGAAAACCGATATCCGTACGTGGTGGATAGGCATCCACGGGCAACGCCGAGCAGAAATAACTGGCATTTTGGGGCTCAAGGTCGCGCCAGTCTTCTTTATCGAGCAATTGATCCATTGATGCCCATGTATCGAAGGGCTCGGTAAAGCCTGATAAGACAGGCTGCTCGCCATCCTCAGAATAATTGGGCCAGCCAATACCATTAAGATCTTGATTCATCCAAAGTTGATAGGCTTGGGTCGCGACTGTCTGCACTTTATCGACACAGGTTTTGAGCGCCGGACTCTGCGCCACGACTTCGCTAGCGACATGGGGGACCGAACCAAGAGACAGACCAAAAATCACTTTGTCGAAGTCCACGCCTTTTTGTAGACGTTTTTTCGGTAGTGCTTGGCCAAATTGCGCCTCGTACAGGTTGTCCCAATCGCTCCAGAAGTGTTCAAGATTAATATCATGGGCTTTTAGCAATGCGGCTTGCTCAGGCTCGAGCTGATCGTAATTTGGGGTACTGGGCCAGCAGGCTAAGCCTTTCACATCAACGAGTGGATTGTAGTCTTTAACCGATGGTGCCAAAGCGACTTGCTCAGTGATTTCAATCGCTTGAATGCTGTTATTGCGACATTCTAAATTATCGACTCGATTGAAAAAGTGGAAATTAACGCCGCGCCGTTTCAGCACTTCATAGTAGGGGGTAAAGACCACATCTCCCATGCCGGCTTGCATTTTCCACATAATCCCGCCTTGATAACACAGGGCGATACGCAGCATGGAGCGAATAATTGTGCCCGCTTCGACATTCGGTTTGTCAAAGTTGCCTTTTTCGTAGGCAAATACCAGATCATAAAAACCGCGTACTGGGGCGCTGTCGACCGTGTATTTTTGGCTGGCGCCGTGTTTGATTAACCATTCGCGGTAATCATAATCGTTGATGGCATCGAAGCCTTTTTCAAACACATCGTCGACAAACATCCCTTTTAAGATGGTTAAGCCTAAATCGACGGCGATATACAGATGGCGCAACTCGTCGTTAGTGTCTAAATGGTCACTAAAGCGTTTAACCAACCTTTGGTGCAGGGCATCGACGGCGGACTCGACTAAACCATCGTCACTCTCGCTGTGGACATGCTCATCGCATTCACGGCCAATCATTTGATTAAAATGGCATTCGAGCTTGTCACCTAGAGCGTCTAGGGATTCCATCGCATCTTCAACCGAATCCTCTAACTTATCCTTAAGTCGTTCAAACCAGCTGGTATCGAGCCAGTTTTTAGGCGTCGCCATGGCTTTTTCATCGGCTTCCAGCAGGGAGTCCATGTCCTTTAGCCATTCTTTTATCCAAGCAAAGGCGGCCTTAACTACCTTCCAGAAGGTTAAAGTTTCGGTGCCATCTCCAGGGATCCCTTGGAGTGTTGGAAAGGTAATCGGCCAGCTAACGGAGCGACCATTAATTTCCTCCTGTAGCACAATAAAGTTATGGGGTTTAAAGGCATCGAAGAAGGTGGCCAGCGGTGCTTCTGGCGGGCGGCCTAATTCTTCATAGGCTTTACGCATCAAGGCGCAGGCATTT
This sequence comes from Shewanella sp. MM_2022_3, assembly GCF_022557375.1. Lineage (NCBI taxonomy): Bacteria > Pseudomonadati > Pseudomonadota > Gammaproteobacteria > Alteromonadales > Shewanellaceae > Shewanella > Shewanella sp. MM_2022_3. The sequence continues at coordinate 26,424 of NZ_JAKZGV010000023.1, read as the reverse complement.
TGATAAAAACCAAACCAGATATGCAGGCCATGCTCTTCAATCCTTTGCCCCATCGCAGCATTGCGGCCACTTGCGCCCTTGCCGCCGATTCGCCAGCCTAATTGATAGACATCAATTTCATATTGGTTCTGCCAACCGGGTCTGTCGGTGAGATAACAGGCGGCGGTCATGGCGGCGACGCCTCCGCCGAGAATGGCAATTTTTTGTTTTTTGATTTCAGAGTTATCGACCAGCACTTCGCCAGGTGGCACTTCAAAGTCAAAGTTCACATGGTAGGGCAGTAATACATGCTGCTCGCCAACCTCGACGCCTAGGGTTTCTTTGAGTGGGAAGCTGGCGTTATCAAAAATGGTGGCGACAAAGTCATTTTCTAACAGGGCAACACTGTGCACTTTGTTGACTTGTGCGGGCGATGCAGTAATCGCCTGATAAACCGCTTTTTGGCCTGAAGCGTCCGGAAACTGCTTTAAAAACACTTGGTCGATAGCGGGCTTAAACAGCAAATGGAAGAATTGCTCCTCACCGAGCTTATCCAGCTCTGGAATAAAATCCGTTTGTTCTTTAAAGAGTTGCCAGGTTTGGGCTATGGCTTCTAGCGTGGTGAGGTGCGCCTCGGGCTTGGCATTGCAATTCACCTCAATCAGCGGGTGCATGGCAAGTTCAGTGTCAGGGCTAAAGTGTAAGAAGCTCTTTGTTGCCAGGGATAGGCGGGTTAATGGCTCTCCGACTGCGGGCATAGTGTATTCACACAAATACTTGGGATAACCGAATAACTCGCGGCCATTGATCAGGGCCATCGCATCATTTACCCAAATATGCAGTGGCTGAAAATACACATGGCTGATCGATGCACTGTTGCTATTGTCTTGGCGACCGACCATGACCCAAGTGATGATGTCGGTTTCTTGGATCCAACCCTTGGCCCTGTCGGTTGGGTCTTCTGAATAGGCTTTCTCGATTTGGGTAAAAGTTGTCAGTACAAAGGGTGACAGCACTTTAAAGTACATGGCGCTTCCGGCCACTTGATTAAGGGTTTTATCGATAGAACGCTGTAAGTTGGCGAGTTTTCCCTTAAGAAAAAAACCGTACATATCGGCTTTATTCAATACTAAGGGGGAGTGCATTAACATACTGCCTGGGGGATAGATAAAATCGGGGCGTTGTTTTTCCATGGGATCATCCTTTAAACCCGTAAAGATGTGTAAGGTAGTTTTTGTCGACAAAAAAGCATGAGTAAACCCTAAAGAGCATAGGGTAAATAGGCCAATTAGCCTATTGATTTTACAATTGAATTAAAAGATGAATAGAGGGAAAAACTTAGATTAACTAGCAAGTTGGATTAACTCCAACTTGCTGGGATTTGACTGCTTATAAAGCTCGAATTTGCTAAGGCAAACGGGTCGTAGTTCAGTTACTTCGATTTATGCTGATAGAAATCCACCTCTGCATCATCAGAATAACGGCGCTTAGTATCCCTGCGACGTTGTTTTACGCGTTTGTTTTTTTGCTTACCTTTGACGTTTTCGCCCCATGGCGCATCATCGTCGTCAAATTCATAGGAGTGTGACATGGTCAAAATTCCAAAAATATCTGTGCCATTTTCAGCACCCGATCTTTTTACCCAAAGGTGAGATTAAGCTAAAGCGAAATATTTAATCACTGATGGTGAAAAGTTTTGTCCAAGAACGGGGGCGAGTGATGTAAGCATGGCTTTTAGGCATTTTATTAGGGTATTTATGACTTATCTTAATGATTGTTCTATGAATAAACTTTGTAAGCGACAAACCTTATTAGGAAATATATAAAAAGGCACTCAGGGAAAGAGTGCCAAGTTCTGATAAAAAATAAGGAGTTAGTGCTAGGGCGTGTTGACGTTTCGAGATTAGATTTTGTTCGTTCTGGCAAGCACGTGCTCGCGAAACGAGGAATGATGTGTAGTCATTCTACTCAAATGATGAGCGGCTCTTATGACTGAAAGTAAGAGCAAGGGTTTGCCAGACGAACCCTTCGGGCAGCATTTGTCTGACTTTTCTGCGGCGTTATCGTCCGTTTATGTAGAATAACTACACTGCACGGACTTTACCTTGCATAAAATCCAGCCAAATTGCTGCAAAAACAACCCTGAAACGTCAACACGCCCTAGAGATTGCGCTGCATACGCGCCACAAACATTCCATCTGTGTTGGCTTGGAAGGGCCACACGGTTAACATTTCTGTTTGTTCGCCTGTAAAGGGGTGGCGGATCGGCACTAGGCTGAACTCGGGATGTTGTTGTAAAAAGGCGGAAACTACTTGCTCATTTTCAACCGGTGACAGTGAGCAAGTGGCGTAGACTAAGCTTCCGCCCCGTTTTACCGCCTTACTGCTGCGGCTTAATATATCCAGTTGCAGTGCTGCTTTATCTGTGACGGCATCGAGGCTGTCGAGCCAGCGCATATCTGGGTTACGGCGCCACGTGCCCGTGCAGCTACAGGGTGCGTCGACTAATACCCCGTCAAAATGGTTGGCGTCGACCGGCAGTGCATCACTGCGCCAGCGAGCAATGCTGATGCCGTCAAACTTTGCCCGTTGGGCGCGTTTGCTGAGTTCTTCTAAGGCGTGGGCGCGAATATCCGACGAGACTATGCTGCCCAAAAATGGATTGTGCTTAGCCGTGGCCGTTTGCATCAGTGCGCGCAATTGCAGGGTTTTTCCGCCTGCGCCGCTGCAGGCATCCCACCAATGTTGCCAAGGCTCTGGTGCACAAATTTGACCTATCACTTGTGAGGCTAAATCCTGGATCTCAATTTTGCCCTCTTTATAGAGTGATATTTCATTGAGATTCATGCTCTTAGTGCCAAGATTTATGGCATCTTCAAAATAGGGGCTGAGACTCGCATCAATCTCTAGCGCTTGTAGTTGCTTAACAGCTGTTTGGCTGTTGATTCCCTGTGCACGTCCCCAAATCGGTGGCCGGCTAGACATGGCTTCGATGAGATTTGGGCGCAGCTCTGGGGCAATTGGGCAGACCTGCCAAAACCATTCAGGCAATAAATCCGCGAATTCGAAGGACACTTCGGGAAATTGGCGCCGTACCAGTGCCAATTTATCCGTTAAGCTATTAACGCTAAGGGATTGAAGCTGTTGATAATCAGCTGGCGATTGGGCGAGCTCATGCCAGGCTTGGGCGATATCTTGCCATGGATGGGCTTCGATTAGGGCGCTAGTGCTGAGCATGGCAAAAAATTGCGGCGCCTGTTGATGATCGCCTGCGGCTTTAAACCAGCCCCACCAACGGAACAGGCTAAATAAGGATTCGCGGATGACTTTGCGATCCTTAGAGCCGTGCTTTTTATGTTCCCTAAAGTAGTTTGCGAGCACTCGGTCGGCGGGTTGCTTGGTATTTAAAATCTCATCGAACAATAACTTAATGGTATTGGCATAGCTCATCGCGCGTTTTTGTGCGGGCGTTTGCGGTTCGATATTAAATGCTGAGTGAATAGTGGTAGATGATAAGCCGTTTGGATTGCCCATAAAGTTAGCCTGAAAAGTGGCTCGGCCGAGTGACATCCATCCGATGGGATGAATATGGCCAAGCAAATCAATAAGTGGCGCAGAGTGTAGCAGTTTTGCGCATCGCTAGCAGTAAAAAAGCCCCAATGCAGAGTTGGGGCTTGATGGAGAAAAACGAATGCGCGCGTGAGGAAAGGATGACTTACTTAGTCACCATCTTCTGGATTTGTTTAGCACGCTCTTCATCACTCAATACCGAAGGCGGAGGTGTCACTATGCCTTTTTGGCAAGCAGGCCTAAGGGCTAACTCATCTAACCAACGTTGTAAGTGAGTGAGTCCTTCCATGTTGATGCCGCTCCATTCATGGATGCGCACCCAGGGCCAAGTCGCGATATCAGCAATGGTGTACTCATCACCGGCCAGATACTGATGCTTGGCTAACTGGGTGTTCATCACCTCAAACAAACGTCTGCCTTCTTTTTGGTAACGTTCAATGGCCGCGGGGATTTTTTCAGGGAAGTAACGGTAAAACACGTTAGCTTGACCCATCATCGGGCCAACACCGCTCATTTGGAACATGAGCCACTGAATGACCTGTGAGCGCTTTTTAGGATCGGCTGGTAAGAACTTACCCGTTTTTTCCGCCAGATACAGAAGAATTGCGCCGGACTCGAACACCACAAAGTCCTCGTTATCTCGGTCGATAATGGCTGGAATACGGCCATTAGGGTTAATGGCCAGAAACTCAGGCTGCTTCTGTTCGTTGGTATTGAAATCTAATTTATGCACTCGATAGTCGAGACCCATTTCTTCAAGCGCGATGGAAATTTTAAAGCCGTTCGGGGTCGCGGCGGTATATAAATCAATCATAGTCATCCCTTAAGTCTTAACTGGTTAATGCTTAACTTGGGTGCCCAACGGGCATCGCTGCTAGTTTTTTGGGGTAAGCGACACTATTGCGGGGCGCTGGGCCACTGTCGCAAACCATGCCTGAATATGGGGCAGGGTGTCATCCACCAGAATATCTAAGTTTTTAATAAAGCTAATAAAAACGTATGCAGAAATGTCGGCAATCGTAAAGTTATCGCCCGCAACATAACTTGATTTGGCTAATTGTTGGTCTAAGGTCGGCAGGAAGTCAATGACCCGTTGGCGTGATTCTGCGCCCCAGGCTTCGACGCAATTTTCTCTATCTTTATAGATACCCGTTAGGTTTCTAAAGGCTTGAAAGCCGACCATCAGACCTTGTAATTCAATGATACGTTGCCACATTTCTACTTTGGCACGCTCTAGCGGGCTGTTACCAAATAGTGACGTTTCACTGGGATGGATTTCTTCTAAATAGCGGCAAATAGCCACGGATTCACATAGGTAGCTACCATCATCGAGTTCGAGCAGTGGAATGCGTCCGTTTAAGCTTTTGGCTTTAAATTCAGGGCTGAGATTTTCACCGCCGCGAATATCAACATTCACACGTGGGATATCGATGCCTTTTTCGGCGAGGAAAATACTCACGCGTCTTGCGCTTGGCGTAGGGGCTAATTCATAAAGCTTCATGCTCTTTCCTTCTGTTAATCTTTAAGTTTGGCTAAATAGAGCTTTAACGGAACGATCGGTTAGGATAAAATTTACGCCATATCTAAACGGTCAGTCAAGAATGTTTTGCCGTATGCACTCCGTTTAATACAGGCATCAATGTAGGTTTGAACCATGGCACGCAGTTGTAATTTTGATAGACAAGAAAAGCTCATTCAGGCGATGGAGCTATTTTGGCAGAAGGGATTTGCCGAGACATCGATTGCCGATCTGGTCGAACACTTAGGGATTAATCGCTTCAGCTTGTATAACAGTTTTGGTGATAAACAGAGTTTATATCGTGAATGTTTACGTTTTTATCTTGACCATTATTCCTTTGGGGCAAAGGAGAAAATCCTGCATGCACAGGCGGGATTGAATGAGATCTTGACCTATTTAGCGCGATTTGTGGCCTTGCAGCGCGAGCAAGAGTATGGCTGCTTTATGCAGAATGCAGTATTAGAAAAATGTCTCGATGATGACTGCGTGCAGCAAGAGTGCCAGCGCTTATTTGCCCAGTTGCAGACTAACTTTACCGATGTTTTACGCTACAGTCAGCGACAGGGTGAGTTATCTCAATCGGTTCAGCCTGAGTCGCTAGCGGCTTTTTTAGTGCTTCAATTACAAGGGATTAGAGTGTTAGGTAAGGCGAAGGAATACACCCTGTTGGATAATGCATTTACGGTATTAAGCGAATATCTTAAGAGTCTCGCGCTGACGCCACTTAAGCCCGTCTATGTGAAATAGGGCGTAGGTTAAACCGATAAGTATGAGACCAAGTCAATGCTTGGCCTCGTGAACCGCAAAACTGATGCAACCACTTATACAGAAACTTAAAAGTCCAACTCGAGGGCAAAGCACAAGTAGGCCATTAATTGGCTACAGTGGGCGAATTGTTCGGCGCAGTAGCGGGCGGCATCGGCTTGGCAGAGCCGTTCAAAGGGGACTGGCTTTAGCGCGATAAAGTCCTTACGTTTGAGCTCGGTTAGCATGGGGTGGTGTTTATCGAATCCCTTTGGCGGGCGAGTCAAGCTATCACCATCCATCATAAATCCATGGTCTATTAAGGTTTGCAGCGCCTTTTTGTAGCCATTGGGATTTTCATCAATACAAGTCCGAATCGCATTGAGCGCCTTCGACTCGGGGTGCCAAATACCCGCGGCAATAAAACAACCGTCTTCGGCAATGTGTAAATACAGCCCCGGCGCATGCACATCTTTGCCCTGAAAATGCCGAAACTGGATCCCCACATTGGTCTTGTAGGGTGTCTTATCGTTGCTAAAACGGCTATCGCGCTGCGGGCGCATTAAGCTGCCACCGACTTTTTTGGCTACCGCGGTCAATCTTGGTGAAATCGCAATTATATGAGGCTGAATTTGTTCGATAAAACGCAGTGCGGGCGTTCTGACGTTATCTTCATATTCATCCTGATGAGCTTTAAACCAGTCGCGGGAATTATTGAGCGAAAGCCGTTTGAGAAAATCTAAGCTGGCAGCGGTAAATGCCAACTCGGTTTGAGGTTGTGCGGTGAGCTTAGTCATATCCATAAAACCTTTGAGGTGCTTGAGACTGAGATTCCGACTGTTAGTCAAAACAGGTTAGTGCGAGTTGAACAAATGTGTGTGGATATTGCAAATTCTTCGAGTATTTCCCTGCAGTTACCATCAGGTTGTGATTTACATGTAAAGCCAGGTGAGAATTATTCTCATCTTTGACATTGATGCCTATAATGCCGCCCTATTTTTTACACTATGTAACAGGGGATGGGGAGATGGGATATCAACCTAAGAGCACGATATCAAAAGCAATCATGGGCTGTTTGGGCTTAAGCGTATTGCCCGCGTTGCCACTCAATGCCAAGGAAGTATTAGGAGCGCCTAAGGTCGAGCCAATTGAGATATTACAAGTACATGGCCAGCAATACCGCCGAGCGACCACTATGACTAAGCCGGGCGAGGCGATCATCTCGATGGAGCAAATTGAAGAGATGCAAGCGACCACATTTGCTGAAGTTATCGATGATATGGCCGGTGCCCATGTTGATGGTGGTACTCGCAGTGGCGGCGAGCGCATTAACGTATGGGGATTTGGCGAAACCGAAGATTTCAACATTTATGTCGATAACGCCCCCGTGGGATTTGAGCAGTATCGCTATGGGTCGTTCTTCTTAGATCCCGATTTAATCAAGCGAGTCGAAGTGATTAAAGGGGCCCACGATGTCCGCTCAGGTAACGGCGGCTTTGGCGGCTCCATGTATGTTGTGACTAAATCTGCTGATGATTTTTTAAATTACAATCAAAACCTTGGCGGCCGAGTCAAAGCCAGTTACGCCAGTAATAACGACGCCAAAAGCTACACGGGAACGGTTTATGGACGAGCGAATCAACAACTTTCAGGTTTATTGCATGTCACCCGCCGTGATGCGGGGGATGTGACGCTCGCCAATGGTGAAGCATTTGAATACTCAGGTTATGAGCAAAATAATTACCTTGGCAAACTGGATTATGAGCAAGGTGACCATCAACTCATGTTGAGCCTGACCCATTATCTCGACGAAGGCCGAAAGCCTTGGGCTAATCGCCGCGGTCCTATGCCCGCGATTTCTGATTATAACATCCGTAAATATGGCTCCTATGAACTGGCGCTCTATGCCACCACGGCCTACAACACCTATGAAGACAATACCTGGTCGGCGAATTATCGCTATTCCCCAAGTAATCCTTTAATTGATACCCAAATTGTGGTTTCCCATTCTGCCAATGCACGCCATTGGGTCAGGCCGCCAATCGCGTGGGAAAAGATGACAGTCTCCGTCGGCAACTTCGGCCATGAATCTTGGTTGGATTACAAGCGTGACTACATTGACATCAACAACTTAAGTATTGTTGGTAATCATGAAATCACTACTGGATTGCAGTTCCGCAGTCTCGATAGGGATTCAATGGTCTTTAACAAAAGTTATGAGAAAAATCCCGAGAAAAACTACGGTTGGTACACTCCTTACTATCAGCCCGAAGGGCGTCAGGATACCTATGCAGTCTATTTGCGCGATACGATTAGTGTGACGGATGAGCTGACCATCACTCCTTCGCTACGGTATGACTTTATCTACAGCATTGGCCGCCCCAACATTGCCCCTGATTACAACGATATCGAGGCGGGACACGACTACAGTTCGACCCACCATTCGGGCTTTTCACCGCGATTGGGAATCGACTACCAGTTAACAGCGAATACTCGAGTGAATTTCGATTACGCCTACAGCTTACAAGCGCCAGTGGTCGATGAAATCTATGCGGTGCAATACGCCAAGGCGAGTATTACTGGCACGAGTCGAGATATTGATGTGGAGCGTCTGCACGCCTTTAAACTGGGCTTAATGACGCAGCAAACGAGTCTTTTTGCCGCCCAAGATACGCTTTCAACCCAAGTGACCCTATTTGCCAACTTGGGACGGGACGATATTGCCCAGCGCCGCGGTGCAAAGTCCGACCCAAATCAAGCGATTCAAAGTGGTTATACAAATCTCGACGGTTATGACATCTACGGCGCCGATCTCGAGTCCCAATATCGTTATCAGGATTTCTTCAGTGACTTAGCCGTTTCTTGGTTAGAGGGGGAGCACAGGGGATCGCTCAGAGATAGTCAAGGCGAGGACGAATACCTTGCCAACATTGCGCCGCTGGATATTCGCCTGCGTGTGGGTATGTATATTACTGATGACATTTCAGTTGCTTGGCAGGGGACGTGGTACGATGCGCAGGATAATGTGCCTGAAGGTGATATTTTTAATGCAGAGTCCCCAAGTGAGAATTACTTCTTACAAAATATATATTTAGCCTACGAGCCTCAAGAAACACTGAAAGGGCTCAGCGTGCGTTTAATGGCAAAAAATCTCACAAATCAGCAGGTGACGCCGTTTCTGTCGGATGGTATCCCCGCGCCGGGGCGAGATGTCAGACTCAGTTTAGCTTATGAATTTTAAGGATTAAATGGCAATTCTAAGGGTGAAGAAATAGATAACTCATATAAAAAATAGGGTTATCTTGCCTTCCCCCCTGCCGTGAAAAGCCAATTTATGGCATAATCCGCGTTTTATTACGCATGTAGACAGAAAAAATGACTGAAAATGAATTGCTAACTCGCTGTGGCGGCAAATGTGAACTCTGCGCAAGTGACGTCGAACTCTCTATTTATGACTTACCGGCTTCCGATGGTCATGAAAACGAGATTATGATTTGTGAAAATTGCAGCAGCCAAATCGCAGCGCCGGATACTATGGACATGAACCACTGGCGTTGTCTGAACGACAGCATGTGGAGCCAAGTCCCTGCGGTTCAAGTGATGTCATATCGCATGCTAAAACGCTTAAGCGGTGAAAGCTGGGCGCAGGATCTGCTCGATATGTTGTATCTTGAAGATGATTTACGCGCTTGGGGTGATGCCGAAGCCGCTGCCGCCAGTGATGATACGCCACCGACTTTAGACAGCAACGGTGCCGTGCTTAACGCCGGCGATACCGTGGTCATCATTAAAGATCTTAACGTCAAAGGTACCAGCTTTGTGGCAAAACGTGGCACCGCAGTACGCAATATTTCGTTGACCAACAATCCAGAGCATATCGAAGGTCGTGTGAATGGTACTCGCATTGTGATCCTGACCTGTTTTGTGAAAAAGTCTTAAGTCATTTCGCTTAAACTTGCTTAAACGTAAAACCGCCCAATTTGTATAAATTGGGCGGTTTTTTTATGCAGAATTTAATCTTATCTACCCACTAAAAGTAGCCACATATACAAATCATTAAATTAGGCGATAAAATGGTTAGCATGTGAAGAATCTTTATATAGAGATAAACCTATGGCAAACGACTCGCAACTACTCGACGCAAAGCAAATGTCGGCTTCAGTTGAAGATGGATTAGATAAAATCCTCGGCCAGTGGCGGGCTGAAGGGGTGACAGAGGATTTAGTCCCCATGGCGGTGTTAGGGCGCATCGCAAGGCTGACCAAATATATGGAAAACGCTATCGCCTTATGCCACGGCGAATTTGGCTTAGGTCAGGGGGAGTTTGATGTGCTCGCGACACTCAGACGCTCAGGTAAGCCTTATACTTTATCGCCTTCGCAGCTGTATCAAAGCATGATGTTAAGTTCAGGCGCCATGACCAGTCGTTTAGACCGGCTGGAAAATAAAGGCTTGATTGCCCGTGAGCACTGTAAGGAAGATCGCCGCGCCGTGCATGTTTCGCTCACTTCGGCAGGTAAATCACTGATTGAGGCTGCGCTCCCCAAACATATCCAATGTCAGAGCGCGCTATTATCGGGGGTCCAGACTGCTGAGCGTGTGGCATTGCAGCAAATTTTAAAACACTGGTTAACCCAGTTTGAAGGCGAATAATAGCTTGGGCGTGTTAAGGCTTAATACTAGAGTTATCACATACAGCGCAATGCATATCAGGGAGTGACCATGGTTAAAAAACGCGAAGCGTTTGAGATTGAAGGCAAACGAGTCATTGCGGGTACGCAAATGGGGATTAAATTACCCGCTGCCAAGCTTTATACCGATACCCAACTCGATATTCATGTCGAAGTCTTTCACGGCCTCAAACCTGGGCCGACACTCTTAGTCTGTGCTGCTATCCATGGCGATGAGCTCAATGGTATTGAGATCTGTCGGCGGTTACTTGGACGGGTTAACCCTAAAAATTTAGCCGGTACTCTGATTGTGGTGCCCATAGTCAATGTGTTTGGTTTTATTCAACAATCCCGTTATTTACCCGATAGGCGCGATCTCAACCGTTGCTTCCCAGGCTCCAGTAAAGGGGCGTTGGCAAGCCGGTTAGCCAACCTGTTTGCTACTCAGTTATTAGTCCATGCAACCCATGTGATTGATTTGCATACGGGGGCTATCCATAGAGATAACTTACCGCAAATCCGTTGCGATACCGGTGATGAAACTATGTTAGCCATGGCGAATGCCTTTGGCGCACCGCTTATTATGCACTCTAAGGCGCGTAGCGTGTCGATGCGCGGCTATGCGAATCAGCAGGGCATTCCCTGTATTTTGTATGAGGCGGGCGAGGCGCTGCGCTTTAGTGAGCTTGCAATTAAGTCGGGTCTTAAGGGCGTGCTCAATGTGATGCGTAGCCTTGGTATGCTCAAGGGGCGAGTCAGTAACAAGATTGCGAGTGTCAGTGCGATACGCAGCTATTGGATCCGCAGTGAGTCCGATGGCTTAGTCAATATGAAGCTCAAACTCGGTCAACGGGTTAATAAGGGCTATATTATTGCCCATATTGTCAGTCCGCATGGCGGTGATAGTGTGGCGATCCGCGCGCCAACGGATGGCATTATCATCGGGATCAGTAATATTCCTGTGACGAATGAAGGCGAGGGCATGTTTCATATTGCGCAGTTCGAAGGCGATGAGATCGAAATTGCTAACGAGCAACTCGATGAGTTTTTAATGGAATATGCTTAGGCTGTTATTCTGCTAGTGTTTGCTAAAAAAGCAGCCATCAGTTTACTGATGGCTGCTTTTTTTTATGTGGTTATCTCGGCTCTGATACATTTAGCCATATAAGTATCAATGCACTTATTGCTACAGTGTAAAGCGTTCGACAGAGCGGGTGAGCGAGTGGGCTAACTGAGTCACTTGGTCACTGCGTTTTGCCATATCCATTGCCTCATGGGCATTTTGATCTGCCGCGAAGGCGACCTCCCCCATACTGGACTCAATATGTCGGCTGTAATCGAGTTGTTGGTGGGCTGCTTGGGTAATTTGTAAACTCATCTCATTAATGGCACTGAGTGTGACTTCAATCTGTGCTATGGCATGGTGGAGTGTTTTACTTTGCTCCACACAGTCGTTGGCTTGTGTTTGCCCTGAGCTTATGGCCGTTGAGGCCGTGGTAGTTTCCTGCTGTAACGCTAAGATCATCTGTTGGATTTCGGCGGTTGAGGCTTGTGTCCTTGAGGCTAATGAGCGTACTTCATCGGCAACGACCGCAAAACCTCGACCATGTTCGCCAGCCCTTGCGGCTTCGATGGCGGCATTGAGGGCGAGTAGGTTAGTTTGTTCTGCAATGCTACTAATGGTGGTGAGAATCCCACCAATATTGTGGCTGTGTGCACTAAGGCGCGACATGATAGCAACAGAATCACTTAGCTTTGTGCTTAACTCCGCTATTTTGGCTTGATTATCGGCGGCAATAAGCTGTGCTTGTTGGCTATGTTTCGATGCTTGGGTGATTTCTGTTGCCGAACTACTGGCTTGTTCTGCAACAAGGTTAGAGCTGGTAAACATTTGTTCTGTTAAGGCTTTCGTGCCATTGATGCGCTCAATTTGTGCGGTAGCTGCATTAGCGATGTCTTGACCTTGCTGATGTGTTTGTGTGGCTGAATTATCTAAAGAGTGGGCGTCATTGCTGATATGGGTTAATAATTTAGCCAGATCATCACAAAGAGTATTCATATTATCAATAAGTACCCCAAATTCATCATTGTGACGTTTAGGTATTCTCTTGGATAAGTCTCCCCTTGCAATGTTTGCCAGAGCACTATTTGCCAAGGTGAGTGGTACTAACATGGCCCTTAGGGTAAAGAAGGATATTGAACTGACCATAAACACAAACATGGCTGCTAGTACAATGGCCAATGTTTGACCGCGTTGAATATCGTCATTTGCAATGTTTTGCAACAGACTAAAACGTCTGTCAGCTAGGGCTAATAATTTATCTAACGCAAGGGTATTGGCATTAAATTCTTGTTCCGTATTTTTAAAATGCTGTTCTGCTTGAGTGTGATTATCAACCACTTGCTGTTGTGCCAGATATAGCTCGCCTGGGGTTGAAAGTAACCGATTGAATATGGTGGCTTGTTGCTCAAAAATCTCCAGCAATCCTAGGGTGTTTATCCCCGAAGCTTGTTGTTTTAAAAAGGTAAAGTTAGTACTTAGATTCCCTAGCAATAGGGCTATATCCTGTTTATGCGAGTTTATAGAATGAGAATCCTGAGCATGCGTTAGCTCTGACATTGTGTTGGTTAATGTGTAAAGCATATCGTCAATGCGGGTTCCTGTTCCGATTATCTCCTCCAAAAGTGCCGGATTATCGGGCAATGAGATCGTTTCTAAATCGATCATTGCATTACTTGCTTGCGTTTTTGCCTCAATAAACTGATTAAAAAGTGTTTGATAATGTTGTTTTGCTTGTTCGTTCGCGAGCTTAGCGCTAAACATATCTTGGCTTTGTTGCTGGTAGGCTTGGTAGCGTTTTTGAGCTTCATTCAGTGATGCTTGCATCTGGGGTTGGTCGCTAACCATCTGTTTCAGCTCGTTTTCAATACTTTGATATTTATGCTCTAGCGCATTGAATCCTTTTTGGCTTTGCATTAGCTCTGCGGTGTCATTTTGGCTATGGGCTAAAGTTGCAAGGCGCGACATTTTAACGAGCACAAGTTGTAAGTTATTGCTTTGCTTCTGAACCGGTATGGCGAGTGTCTCGATATTGCTATAACTGATTTGAACTTGATAGAGCGAATAGTAGAAGAAGCTATTGCCAGCTAAGAGCAGGATACCAATTGCGCTGAAGCTTAAGAGCATTTTTTGCTTGATACTGAGTGTTAACATTGAGTCATCGACCTTTTCGTCTATGATGTCAGCCAAATAAGGCGATAACATCGCGTGGACAAGGGAAGAATACGCCGTAGTACAAGTACTTAGTTGCTTGTTTTTATTGGGGTATAAAAATAAGTGTAGCAGAGAGTTGTCAGAGTAAAGTCTCAACGAAGAAGGCTTGGATAATTATGTTGTCCCGCTGATGTTTAAAGGAGCGTTAATGAAAACGGTGATGTTAGAAAATAAGGCTATTGCTCCCAGCAAAATCCTTTGTATTGGGCGTAATTATGTTGACCATATCCATGAGCTTGGCAATGAAATCCCCGATGATATGGTGTTGTTTTTTAAGCCTAATTCGGCCATAAGTACTCAATTAAATTCCCAGCACCTTGGTGAGACGCTGCACTATGAAACCGAGCTGTGTTTTTTGTATCAGCAGGGGCGCTTTAGCCATGTGGGCGTGGGGCTGGATCTGACTAAGCGGGAACTACAGAGCAAACTTAAGGCCAAGGGATTACCGTGGGAAAAAGCCAAAGCCTTTGATGGTGCAGCGCTTTTTAGCCCTTTTGTTGCGATTGATGATCCGAGCGCGCAATTTCAATTTAGCTTAAGTATTGATGGGGTGTTAACCCAACAAGGCGATATTGATTTAATGCTCTATCCGCCGCAAACCATTTTGTCTGAGTTGCAACGCTTTACTAGTTTACAAGATGGCGACATTGTGATGACGGGCACCCCAAAAGGCGTCGGCATCATTCCACCGAATCGCGTCTTTAAGGTGACCTTAGGATTAAAGGATGCGTCACACCAAGTGCCCTTGGTCGAATGTGAATGGCAAAGTCGGTGATGCAATGACGGCGCACTCTGCATCGGCTCATCAGGCGGCAACTGAGCAGGCAATCAAACCCCTTTGGCAATATTTGCTCGCTTTAGGGGCGGAGCCTGATCACTTAGCACTGCTGCTCACCCAAGCAAGGGCGTTTTCATGTCAGCCCGGGGAGCGCTTATTATCCCAAGGCGAGTACCAAACCTTTGCCTATTTTGTGGTGGATGGCATAGTGCGCGCTTGCCACTATACCCAAGAGGGGAGTGAGCGCTGCAAGGAGTTTTACTTCGAAGGAGAGCTTTGTTTCTTATATAGCAGCTGGCTAAAGCAGGATGTTGCGCCCTATCAGTTAGAAACCGTCGGTGCTTGCAGGTTAGTGCAAATACCACTTGCCGTGCTAAATGAGCCATTTATGCAACAGGTACAACTTGCGCTACTTAAACAGCAGTTATTGTATAAAGAACAAAAAGAAGCCTTTTTACTCCTCAATACGCCAGAGCAGCGTTACTTACATTTACTCGAATATTTTCCCCTCTGGGTTGAGCGCTTAACCCATGCCCAACTGGCTAATTATATTGGTATTACCGCCATTAGCTTGTCGCGTATCCGTAAACGTTTACAAGATTCGCCGTAAAATTTCCTGCCAATTAACTTAAGTTAATGCGCCTAAAAGTGATTCCCTTCATGCTCCTTAGCGATTGCTAATTCAAGCAAATCCGTTTGATGTTGGGCGACGTTTAAGCCTATACCGAACTTTTAAGGAGCCTATTGTGGATGCTTTTACTCTGTCGCAATTGTTGGTGGCCATTGCCATCGTATTTGACGTGATATCGTTTCAATTTAAAGCGCGCGAACGCATTGTCGCTTGCTTATTTATGTCGGGGATCTTGATTTCAATCCACTTTTGCTTGTTAGCGCAATGGACTGCGGCGGGATTGATGGGGATTGCCACAGTGCGTTACCTCACCAGTATTTTTACCACGTCTAAAAAGGCCATGTGGGGTTTTAGTGGGGCGGCGGTGTTGATGAGCGGCTTGACCTTCAGCGGGCTTGTGAGTGTGATCAGTTGTATCGGTACACTATTTCAAACCCGTGCGGCATTTTGTCAGCGTGATAAAGACTTGCGGCTACTGATGATAGTCGGCACCAGTTTTTGGTTAGTCCACAATATCTTAGTAGGCTCGCCAGTGGCGGTCTTAATGGAAATGTTGTTTATTGGCAGCAATTTAGTGGGATATTATCGCCATTATTTTCGCGAGAAATTAACCCCATGGTAATGCGAAAGCTGTCGATTAAATCCCCGTCACGGCTTCCATATCGAGTTCGATATCAGTACACCCCTTAGGGCAGAAAATGCCTGCGGCTTGCTCGGCTTTGGCGGTCTCGGGCAAGATGACTTTGAGGGTTTGATTGCAGCTTGGACATTGCACTGGTTTGCCCTTAAAGACGCGCTTAATTAAGTTTTTCTGTTCATTAAACGAGTGTGCCGTGGTTTGGTTTAACACGGCAAATGGGCTAGTAGAGGCATTGGTCATTGGCAATTAAATCCTTAATACTCGATCGTTGTTTAAGACTGCTGGTGTCGTTTAAGCCAAGGAATTATAGCCCGATTGCGAACATTAATGAAAAGGCTGAATCATATATATGCCAGCATGGGTTAACTTGCTGAACTTGTGCTGACTAAAGCAAAAATATGCGATTTTGGCCTTGTAGAAAGAGCGATTTTTTGATGCTATCAGCAAGGCTGGTTTTGCCATCAGCGCAAATGATACAGCACTTAGGCTATTGGGGGAGAAAAATGAGTATGTTTGTTAAAGTCACCATCGCGGCGACAGTCCTAGTGCTGAGTATTCTTGCCGTGGGAGTTTATCGCTTTAACATGACCAATGATGATATTTACATGGTCATGGAAGATGGCCAAGTGTTGCAATACGATGAGGCCATGGCGCAGGCTGATGCTAAGGCAAAAGCCCAAGAAGCCAAATTATTAAGCAGTGAAGATGTGCTTGAATCTGTGGTACCCAGTGAAGTCAAGCCCGTTGCTAATGCCTCGGAAGTGATGCTTAAGCTGTTTAGTTTAAATACCGCTAATAAATTTGAAGTGAGCTTACCGGACAGCCACAAAGCCGTAGTGTTAACCCACTTTATTAACGTTAAACAAACGGAGTTTGCTATTGGGGACTATCAGGATGGCGAGGCTAAAGGCCGAGTGTTATTAGATTATTTACGAGTTACTCCGCTTAATTTTGACCCCGCTTTAGAGCCTGATACCCAAAGTGATGCGCCATTACAGGATGATCCACAGCAGCAAACCATGCCCTTTGTGGCGCCTTTTATTGTGACTAACCAAGGTTCAGGTGTGTTCTGGTATCTCGGCTTGTTTAGCCTAGATTATGGCCAAAATCGTGTGCAGCACCTAGGCAGTGTATTTATTGGCGATCGTATTGAGGTCGATAATATTGAACCTGTTTATCCCTTTGAAGCCCCATTTAAAGTTGCTGTTACTTACCGTGAGAGGGCGGCTGATCAACCCATGACAACACCGCCAACTGTAATTAAAACCCTTAAAATCGGTGTCAGTGAATCAGAAATCAAAGCGCTGCATTAGGTTTAGAGCGGGGCTTATGCTAAGTTAATTTTACCTCAGCTGCGGCTGAGGTATTTATTTCATCTAGCGGCCGGAAAGCGAAGGTTTTGGCATAAAGCATAAAATTAAAACAAGGAGCGTGTTATGGAAATGACCAAAGTCACAGGCAAATTTGATGTTAAGCTCAATCCCGAGAATGCCTATGCCACAGGTGTGGGTGGTGTGAACTTGGGCAGAATGACTTTAGATAAAACCTTTTATGGTGAGCTAGAGGCCCGCAGCCAAGGCGAAATGCTCAGTGCCATGACCGCGGTAAAAGGCTCTGCTGGTTATGTGGCGATTGAACAAGTCGTGGGTAAACTGTGCGGCAGACAGGGCAGTTTTGTGCTGCAACATTTTGGCATTATGACCGATGGACAAAACCGCTTACACCTTGAGGTCGTTCCCCATTCTGGCGCGGGTGAACTCACAGGGCTATATGGCACTATGGCGATAAGCATTGAAAACGGTCAGCATTTTTATGAATTTAGCTTCTGCTTTGAACAGGAAGCCTAAGGCATGATTAACATAACATCGCGCTGATAAAACAAAACCAGCCGAAGCTGGTTTTGTGGTTTTTGCCCGAGTGACTAATACCAACATCTGAGTTATCAAGAGTATCTAGAGCTGAATTAGCAAGGGCTGAATGTTAAGACCATTATGAGGTTTTGACTTTGATCTTATCGACGACCTTTTTCACATCATCGGTATTTTTGGCAATGGTCAGGGCTAATTGACGCTCGGCATCGCTGGCCACTTCACCCTGTAAGGTCACTACGCCATCGGCAACGTCTACATTAATTTGGGTGCCAGAAACGTCGGTCGAGAACAACAGGCGGGTTTTCACCACAGTTGCGACCTTAGAGTCGGTTAAGGTCTTCACTACCTCACTGGTGCTCTCGTTTTCATTCATCACGGTTAATTTGTTTTCAACCCCTTTTACCCCGTCCAAGCTTTTGATCAGCTCCGCTGCGAGCGCCTTATCGACACTGCTCTCCACTTTACCGGTTAAGGTCACATGGCCGTTTTTCACGTCGGTCATAATGTCAAAGGAGTTGAGGTTAGTATTGAGCAACAAAGTCGTTTCGGCCTTGCCATCGAGCCAAGCATCTTTGGCATCGTCTTTCCAATCCTGTGCGGCGGTCACATTTAAGCTGATAGAACCGACAAGTAAGGTGGTTAAGGCTAAAGTTGTCGTGTTTTTCATAATGATATCCTCCGTTGTTATCTCGAAGGGACTAAAGCGTGAATCGTGCCAATATTTTTATCTGATTGATTTTAAGATAATTATATTTGTTTTCGGCTCGTTTCGACTGTTTAATCCAAAAGCAAGCTCGGCGCTTTTTACCGACAAAATGTAAATATTACCGAGGGTGATAAAGCGATTGGGCTTAAGCAAGATAGGCGTTAAGAATCGCCAGATCGCAGGCAACAAAAACGCGGCTCAGTTGGCCGCGTTATTGGCTGGCATTGCTGCCTTACAGGGCTTGGCTACGCAGGTGTAAGGTATCCAAATGGATTTGTAGCCAAGCAATATCCTCGGCCAATTGGCTGATTAACCTTGGGTGATTGGCTTTTTTAATTAACTGTTTGAGGTGGTTAAGGCGCTGACGCTCAAGCTCGCAGAGCACTGTGAGGGCATCGGCGAGTTGCTGTTTAATAAGTAAAGCATCGACATCGGCATAGGGCCGAGTCTGCGACGGCGGCACCGAGTGCGGGCCTATGTACTGTAATGATTGGGCGAGCAGTTGCCTAAATCGCGCCAACATCCCTTGGTATGTGTTGATTTGGGCAATAAAAATGCGTTTTAGGCTGTAGTCATCGACAGTGGTATTGGCCCGAGTATAAAAATCCACGCCGGTTTGCGTCAGCTCGATTAACTCATTAACCAGCTTAATATCGGCGCTCAGCTCGGTCTGATGTTGCGCAACATTAGACGTCATAACGACCTCCTGTGGTAGTTTGGGCAGCTCCGCCGACACGGATTGCCCACATTTTCATGGAAATATCAGTTTCATTCAGCTTCTATGCATATTTCGTTCACTTTTTAATGATAAGTTAATGGTTTGATTTAACTGATGATATTTATCTATTGTCGCCAGTAGGCCGACTATTGTCGGCAACTCTTACCGTTAAGATTGTTAAAGTTTCACAGCTGGCATACAGTGATTCCTTATTCACAGGGAGTGGCACAAGATGATCCGACCAACGCTTTTCTATCATCTACAGGACGTCGAAACCGAGCAGGCATTAGTGAAGCTCGAGGGCGCGCAGACCTACAACAAGCTACGCAGTAGCGATGATTTATCTTGGATTAGTCAGCTGGAGGCCAATCGTATCGATGTGGCGATCATTGAGCTGCCCCGTCTTAGCCGTGAAGATTACTTAGCCTTACTCGAGTCCAGCGCTATTGCGGATGTGGAGTTTATTTTCCTCTCCGACGGCCTGCCGAATCCTCACCTCGATACACTATTGTCCAAATACGCGGGCTACCATTTCCGTAAACCCATCGATATGTCCTTGCTGTGCGAAACCTTAGCCGATTTTGCCCAGCATCTGGTTGCCAATACCTCGACGCGCATTCGTCCCTATGCTAGCGAGTTAGACCAATATGGTTTGCTGGTGGGCTCCTCGTTACCTATGCACCGTTTGTACCGCACTATCCGCCGCGTGTCGGCCGCCGAGAGCAATGTGTTGATTATCGGTGAGAGTGGCGCGGGTAAAGAACTGGTCGCCAATACCATTCACTTAGCCAGCCCGCGGGTGAATAAGCCCTATATTGCGATTAACTGCGGCGCCTTGAGCCCAGAATTGGTCGATAGTGAACTCTTCGGCCATATTAAAGGCGCCTTCACCGGCGCGACTCGCGATCACCAAGGGGTATTTGAGCAGGCCGAAGGCGGCACCTTATTCCTCGATGAAGTCACCGAAATGCCCATCGAGCATCAAGTTAAGCTATTAAGAGTGCTCGAAAATAATGAATATCGTCCCGTCGGCAGCCCTAAGGTTCTCAAGGCCAATGTGCGCATTGTGGCGGCGACAAACCGCGATCCTTTAGTGGCGATTGAGCAAGGGCAACTGCGGGAAGATTTGTACTTTCGTTTAGCGCATTTCCCCATTCAAGTGCCGCCATTGCGGGAGCGCGGGGAAGATATAGTCGGACTTGCGAAGCATTTTCTGGCCTATCGCAATGCGGCGGAAAAACAGAGCAAAGTGTTCTCGTCCTCAAGTTTAGAGGCGATTGCGGCCCACGCTTGGCCGGGGAATGTGCGCGAGTTAAAGCATGCTATTGAGCGCGCTTATATTCTGGCGGACCATGAGATTACCCCTGAGCATTTACAGCTGACGCCCAGTGCGGAAAAAGAGACGACTGCGGAGGAAAATGTGGTGATCCCCCAAGGTATGCGCCTTGAGGAGCTGGAAAAAATCGCCATTTACCAAGCGCTTGAAACGAGTCAGGGCAATAAAACCGACACCGCCGAGCAGCTTGGTATCAGTGTAAAAACCCTCTACAACAAGCTCAGCAAGTACGAGCAACAAGTCGAAGCGGGTGAGCCGACGGCGGAATAGTGCTGATTATCAAATTAATATTGAAACAGAGCCGATTTTTACACTATTTTTTTTGTAAATAATAACTCCTATTCTACAGCCCTTAAACAGAAAAGCGGAGATAGAATATGAAACACTTATTTACGACAGCATTATGGCTTTCTTTGACTGCCAGTAGTTTTGTAAACGCTACCCCAGCGGTAGGAAGTCTTGAAACAGTCGCTGAATTGCCAATACGACCTGGCAATGTCAGTGTCACTGCACAAGGTCGGATTTTTGCCACGGTACATCCACTTGATACGCCGTCAGGTTTACAACTGATTGAAGTTAATCGTGAAACCAATGCTTACAAAGCTTGGCCTTCAATGGATTTACAAAAAGCTTCGACTGCCAATATGACTCAATTTGATACCTTATTAGGGATTGCTCAGGACAAAGCTGGACACCTCTGGACCGCAGATATGGGGTTAGAATTAGGTCAGACGAGGATTTGGGGATTCAACATTAAGGATGGCAGTCTATATAAACAAATTGTCCTACCACAAGCACTCGCGCCCAAAGGCAGCTTTATGCAGGATCTGGTTGTCGATTCACAAAAAGGCTGGATTTATTTAGCCGATATCGCCAACCCAGGCCTCTTAGCAGTGCGTATCGACGATGGTCATACCGTACGTTTTTCAGGTCATAGCTCGCTGCAGGCCGAAGCGGATGCAGTAATGAACATAGATAACAAAACAACATTGTTTAATGGCAAGGTTGCTAGTGTCGCGGTCAATCCCATCAGTTTATCTGCCGATGGAAGTACACTCTATTATGGTGCAATGAATGGTACTCACTGGTATCAGTTATCGACTGCGGCTTTACAAACAGGCAATAATGATAAAATTATCGCGACTGTAAAATTAGTCGGAGCTAAGCCAGTGTCAGATGGCGCTGCAACGTCCAAACAAGGTAATCATTACTTCACCAATTTGAACCACAATGCCATATCTATGTTAGATAACAAAGGTACGCTATCAACAGCGGTCAGTTCTCCACTACTGGATTTTCCCGATAGTGTGCAATTTGGTGAAACGGGCTGGTTATATATTTCAGTGAATCAATTGCATAAAGCAAAAGCCTTTAATGGCGAAGCTGAAACAGCCAAACCACCTTATCGCATCATGCGACTCTGGACTGGTGAGGATACCGCTGCGGGTCAATAACACCTTAGCTGCAACTGCAAAGTTGCAGCTTTTCGTTGCAGTATGAGCGATATCGCAACGGTTATTTCCATTGATGTGAGTCGTTGGTTTAACTCGAAAGGATCTAAAAATAAGTTAGGTGTTGATTGTGTAAACTATCAATGCCTCATATTGTTACTAGCACAGGTCAATTTGAGATGGTGAGATAATTTTTGGAACAAGGAACAAGTTCAGTGACACTTAATCAACCTCCTAAGAGTGCGCTTTATCTCAAGGCGTTGAGTACCCAGTACCGACCTCTACTGTGGTTTTTTGCCGTTGCCTTGTTAGTGCTTGGATTGCTTTGTGCGAGGGCGGCCTGGTTACAACCCGAGCCCGTGTTACGGCTTGTGCTTGGTTGGGTGGCATTTTTTCTGTTGTTCCCTGTACTGCCGCTAGCGTTAGTTCGGCAACAATCTTGGTTAGATACCGAGCGACAGCAATTGTGGCTCGGTAAAGGTGTATTCAATGGGAAGTCGCCTGGATTGTGGCGTTGGCGCGCCTATGCCTTTTCAGATATTAATGCTGTGCAACTCTATCTGCTACAAACAACCCATTGGCACCAGCTCGACCGTAACCGCCAAGCGGAAGATACGGTCGATCACTATCTCGCCTATTTACAAGTGCAGCAGCCTAAAGGGAGTCAATTGAAATTGGCTAACAGCACTGACAAGCAGGAATTACAGCAAGTTTTGCAGCAATGCGCGCAAGCGATAGGCTGTAAGTTTCAGGATTTTAGCAATAGTCCTCAAAAATCCCACCCCAAAGTGAGTGAATTTAATTTTATGCGAGTGCTTATTGCGCTTGCTGTTTTTATCTTAATAAACATCGCGATAGTGTCATTTACGTGATTTTTGGGTCGATAGCATTTTCAGTCGATTCTTGATAAGGCACAAACACCTTCAAAGAGGCGGGCAGGATATCAATATTGAGTTCCTCCGGCTCACAAATCTCGCCATCAATCACATACTTGCATTGGGGCTGACTGCTGATCTTCACCTTTTTCGCGTGGGCATGTTTCACTTTGCCTGTGTTGGCCGAGGTTCCAGAGTCGCTATTGGCGGCCTCTTTAATCCAGCCGGTAAAAGCCAGTTCAGCCAAACTGATAAGCTGTTCATTCGGCTCATTATTTGAATCTAACCAAGTGATATCCAACAAGCCGTCGGTCATATTGGGTTTGCCCTTACCTTGGGCGAGTAAGCTGGTAAAAGGCGCGGCATTGGCAACCACTAGGCTGTGGGTTTGCACTGTCATTGGGGCTTGGTCATCTAAAGTTAGCTGCAACTCGAGGTTGGTGTTGGTGTTCACCGCGCGCCACAAACCATCGAGGTAGGCGAGTTGGCCGAGAGCATTTTTACGCTCGCGGCTCGCCGACTCAATCATTTGCTGCTCAAACCCAATGCCGACCAGCAGCAACACCAGTCGCTCATTGCAACGCGCCGTGTCTATGGTCTGTGTCTGGCCTTGGATAATATTATCAAGGGCTTGGGAGACAGCATTCAGCTTACTGCTTAAACCAAAGAGGGCGTGTGACAGGGCATTGGTGGTGCCTAACGGGATAATGCCTAAGGTGATATCGGTGTCGATAATCTCCGCAGCGACCTCAGTGACTGTGCCATCGCCCCCGCAAGCGATGATGATATCGGCGCCCTGAAGCCGGGCTTTTTTCGCTTGGGTTTGGGCGCTAATCTCTGGCGTGGTGAGCGCTAACTGCACCTCAAAATAGCGTTTCAGTTCAGTACAAATTTGTTCGCCATGGGTCTGCCATTTACCCGCGCCAGAGACGGGATTGGCGATAATCCAGGCTCGCTTATGCAGTTTGATTTCCCCTTGAGTGTACATCTGCTCCAGCGCTTTAAGTTGCCAGCGATTTAACCCTGCGGTTTTACGAATGCTTTTAATCTGTTGCAGCACCTCGGCAAAGCTGAGCTCGGGGCGGCGGCACACAAGATAAGCGGCCAGCACCATTACGGATCGCCCGCGGCCGAGCGCACAGTGGATTAATACCCGCTTTTGGGCGCGTACTTGACGGTGTAACCAGTTAATCGCCTGATTTAATTGGGCGCTAGTCGGCACACTGTGGTCAAGAATAGGGATATTCAGATAGTCGATATGATCCTCATACAGGGACACATCGAGGCCGTCAAATTCGGCGGTGACATCTAAAATGGCGGTAATGCCATAACGATTTAGTTTAGGTAAATCGGCAGCGCTTAAGCGGCTACCCAAGTACAGATATTTATCAATGGCTTGCATTGAAGGCACGCTATCACGGCGCCGCGCCCAGAGATTATAGAGTCGGCATCCTAGTAAAAATGGAATAAAGCCCCAACGAATATACCAAGGGATGGAACCATCCTGACGTTTTCTAAAAATACTGGCGAGATTAAACCAATAGGCCGAGCCGACAAGGGCGAGGGATAGGCTGCTCCATGCCCAAATAAAGGTGAGGATAGGGGAGTGCCCCGTTACGGCGAAATAGCCAAATAACAGCGCTCCGAACAGGTAGAAATACTTAATGTGGATCCTACTCAGCATTGGCATCTCCTCCATCGATAAACGGCGAGCCTCAGGGAAACCCACTTTATCGTAACCAATGACTGTCGCGATAAAGTGGCTCGGTGGTACTCAATTGAACTGTGGTTATCCTGATAGGCTCGTTTGTGGGACTCACTACTCGCTGTCATCCGTTTTAGCAGCGCGTATCTTTCGCTTTAACGCCTTCTTTCAGTTCTTCACAGGCATCTTCAATTGCATTGCCGGTATCAGTGATGGCTTCATCGATTTTTTCGCCTGCATCCTCGGCGTGGTTGTCGCTACAGGCTGACAATCCAAAGGTTAATAATAAGGCTAAAAATGCAGTGGTAATTATGGTCATAGGTTTCATATTGATTCTCCTTTTATCCAATTTAAGCGCGTGGTGCCTTGCCCTTAAGGGCATTGACCAGCAGGGAAATCACAAGTAATACAATAAATAGGAAGAAAATAATCTTTGCGATCCCCGCTGCGGCGCCAGCGATCCCCGTAAATCCAAACAGTCCGGCGATAATGGCCACAACCAGAAACATTAAGGTCCAACCTAACATAGCCGCCTCCTTTGTCTTATTTCGGTTTTTCTGTCTTCTCTCACTCTGCATGTTTACGTCGAGTGAGCTAGTGGAGTTCGTTGTTGAGAGCTAGTGAAGTAAGTTGAATGTGCTAAGTTGCGTCTTACATACCGTTATCACTCAATCCCGCAATAAACTCACAAAGGAGATATTGCGAGCTTAATGCCAACTTTGAAATTCTTGGTTAATCTACTGATTATTAGTGTAATTTTTAAATGTCGTATTGGCGGGAGTATTTGCTGATATAAGCGAGATAGGCAATTTTTACCTGCGATTCGGTAAGAGTTGCCATTAGAAAATTGTGAGAAACAGCATAATGGCTTTGGAGGAGTCCGAGAGGGTATGATGTTGTTGGTTTAGAATGGGTAGTAATATTTTCTGTCCAGAATTTTCACCTTAGCTGATAGCTACTTATTGGTGTTAGTTCGAAAACTATCACTGCTGAGTACCACCCAAGCACTACGGGATGACTTATCTCGTCCGAAACATGCCATTCTTGAATTAAATTAACTCAATTTATTGCCTTGGATACTGTCTCGCGTTCTGATAACTCTCATTCAAGTCATTTAAAGCAAGAGCAATTTGTAGGTGAATTAAAGATTCTACATTTATTTTTTAAAAGATAATTTTTCATCTTCACAGTGGTCGTGATTTTTATACTAATGATGTATTTTATGTACTAAGGCTACATGGCAATATTATATCTTTAATAGAGTTTGGACGAAATTGTAAATGAGGATGTTAAAGTTTTTTCATGGTGTTTTTTTAATTTTTCCGCTTATCAGCTTTTTTTCATATGGTTCCATAACCTCAAAGACTGCAGCATACGTATGTCATAATTGTAGCAATGCAGATTTTATTAGCTTAGTGAAAAAAGAGGCTCTTTCGAATAACTGTAATTTTACAACATCAAAAGGAGGGGCTTCTCAAGACGAAAAGGGTTGTTATAAGCAAAATGAAAAAATGATTGTAGTAAATCCCACTGCAAAAATTGCAAGCAAGTTTATTGTCCAATCCACGGGAAAATTGGGTGGCAGTGAGATAAAGTCATTACCATTAACACAAGGTGAGAAGAATGATTTAGACATATTTTATCAAATTGATAATTCATTCATTCAACTTAGTTCGAAATCAATTGTGACTTATGCTGGAGAATATGATAACAGCAATTTAAATAAGAAAACGCCATCTGCAAAGTTTGATCAAAAGTTTGATTATAATAAAAATGCCCAGTGTAGTATGTCATCTTTCCCAACTGATTTTTTTACATCAAAAGATTATAAACAACGAGTGTTAAATGAGCTTGGTGCTTTAATGAAGGCAAGTTTAAAGGATCTAACTTGGACGCAGTTTGTTGGTGACTTTAAGGATAAAGATCTGACAGGGCTGAATCTAGAGCTTACTGATGT
>NZ_JAKZGV010000022.1:0-62944 GCF_022557375.1 Shewanella sp. MM_2022_3 | reverse complement strand
AACATACTAACACAGTTTTGTATCTCTAGAGCCAATCTAACTCACAGGGCAGAAAATAGGTATTATTGAAAAAATTCATGCCAGATTAGAACACTCAAAGCTAGGGATAGAAATATGAACAGCCTCTTAGTTTTAGTCAGTATGCAATTTTGTGATTATCCCCCAGCAAAATACATAATAAAGAGTTTAATGAGGCGTTAATCGCCTTAGGCTTGGAGATCGATCCATACTAAAACCATTTCAAAAGTTGTTCATTTGCGGCATAGCTCTCTAAAAGAAGAAAAGCAAAAGCACACTGAAACTGAAGATTAGCAAAGACGGATGGACGGATGTTAGCTAACTAACTAAATTATCATTGATTCTTCGAAATTTATTTCTATCTATACCTACAGTTTTACATGCTTTATTCATAGTCATACCCTCATCTTGCATCAATCGCTGCACATCCTTTGCACGCTGTTCATCAAGTACTTCAGGGAGCAAATTGCAAACTAATAATTCATCAAAAAACTCTTCTTTCAGTCGACTAACTTGCTTACGGTCAACGTTAAACCAATTATAAACTTCAGCTTTCCCGCCATGTTTGATACCCAATAGTGCTTCAAAAATTTTAAAAGCCAGAGTCCTCCGCTCTTCTCTCTTTGCATCAAACTCTTGCTTCTTTTCCTTTAACTCTTTCAATGTGAATAGGTATTTTGTATCAATAGTGGCATTTGGGATCCACTTTAACAATGCTTCAGCACTGACAGTATCGGGAACGACAAATAAATTAGACGCTGTAGAAGTTTCCACACGCAGCGAAGTTCTAGCAAGACCCTGATACATTGGTGCATACTGTCTAGTGTGTCGTAAACACTCTTTAGCGGCTTGATAATCTATACCCACTTGCCGACAAAAGTATTTCAATGCATAAGATTGATCTGGATTCGGCAGTAAAGAGGCCATCCAAATGGCATGATGATGCATCTGATAGCTATTCTGACCGTGGCTTTGAGTCGAGACTTGAACAAAGTCGTCATGTCCACATTCACTTTGCTTGGCGACATTGACAAATATTAACGATTTGGTCTGTAGCTCTTTATTGTCATAGATTTCAGCTTGAATACTGAAAGTACCAAATTCCAATAGTTCAGTAAAAACGGTTTTGTCTAAGAAATAGTCTGGTATATCAGGAAAATCATAACCTTCTAATGCCGCACGGTTTGACTCGCCAAACGTCTTTGACCACTGCTTATCATCGCTTAACAAAGGTAAAATTGTTACATTTGTTTTGTCATGTATTAGCGGAATACCGGTGTTCTCGATTTGAACAATGCTCAAGTCATGATATTTGGTAAGTAAGAAATGAAGTAGGCCACCTTCAAAATCAGCGCTAGCAAGCCATACTTTTGGGGCGCTGTTAACCACTCGAACCATGTTACCTGTTTCAATGGCTCTATAAATCAACTTCGTCGTTTGCTCATGAGTTACTGTAGATTGGTAGATGTAGCCATGTTCTGAAGCCGCTGCGAAGTATAAAGAAGCCATTTCAGCAAGTTGTTTTTCCCTTACCTTGTGTCCTATTTCTTTATAGATATATGATTCTCGCTTTAAACTTCTGCCTTCCTCAAATAACAATTGTACGTTTTCTAAGCGGCTAGGAGTTATCCGACTATAGTGCGTTGTATTATCAGTATCACAAGCGACTGTTAACTCATTGAATCTTTGAAATTCGTGTGGGGGTTCATTATCGAAAAATTCTATAGTCGTGAATCTAACGGTCTGCTCTGGTGACTCATCAATGATGATCCATTTATCTGCAAGCAGTGTAGCATCTAAATTAAACAGTGCTGAATGCGTTATCAAAAGGCAGCCACAATAACCTTCAGTTAACACTTCAGTGATCATTGAATTGACTGACTCATTGATATCTTCGTCAAAGACGATCAATTGTTTACTGGATGATTCAAGACCTAACAGCCTGTTCGAATAAACTTCATTTAACACCTGCTTAGTCGGTGCTGCATAGATGATACATTGGTCAGGGTTGTCACTGAGCGCTGATTCAATTTGAGTAACAATATAACCTGTTTTATTGCCGCCACAGCGACCATTGATTAAATAGATGCTCTTGTTTTCTTCAGTGACTACTGTGTCAGCCAATGTTACTTCCTCATAAAATTCAAACGGTAAGGTTACCATTTTTTGTGATGGATAACCTTAACATGGATCACTAATCCATTAAGTGAGCAAGTCCACT
This sequence comes from Shewanella sp. MM_2022_3, assembly GCF_022557375.1. Lineage (NCBI taxonomy): Bacteria > Pseudomonadati > Pseudomonadota > Gammaproteobacteria > Alteromonadales > Shewanellaceae > Shewanella > Shewanella sp. MM_2022_3. The sequence goes on along the minus strand of NZ_JAKZGV010000022.1, from coordinate 60,705 downwards.
AGCATCTAACTTTACATAACGCTGCAACATTCTAATGTCTTGATGACCAGAAATTTTAGCCACAATAACGTGATCTATCCCCTGTGAGATTAACTTGCTCAGCTTGTAATGCCTTAGGCTATGAACTACGCATAAAGGGCATCCCGCTTTATCAGCAGCGATTCTAAACTGTCTGGTTACATGATCAGCTTCAATATCGAATAGCTTGTTTTTACCCCGATTAATCGCCTCATTTAAGATCACACAGGCTTTTTTACTCAGTGGCACAACCCTATCTAAGCCATTCTTAGTATTACGTAAATAGATGGTTCGTTGATGCAAGTTAACATCTTGAACCGTGAGCTTAAGTATTTCACTGCGTCTACAGGCAGTTTCTGCCAGTAATTCTATGATTGGTTTCACATGAATTGGCAGTAAATCAATGATTTGCTTTAACTGAAAATCAGTAGGAATAAATTCCCTGACAGTGTTATCAACAGGTAAACGTACGTGTTTGAAATGATCATCTAATCGCATGCCTAAATCACGTCTGTACCAGTTCCAGCAGCGCTGTAAGGCACAAACGTCACGCTTTGCTGATGAGGGCTTAACCTTGGTTAATCGCCTGTCTATGAAGCTCCTAATGAGTTCAGGGCTAAGATCAACTAAACGATAAGAACCAAGTTCCACTTTTAAACGCTTGTATCGGTACTGTTCAGAATTAACAAATGCTTTCTGGTATTGGGCAGCATGACGGATGTAATAGTCAATCGCATGTGAAATCGAGCTGTGAAGATGAGGCGTTTTATTGCTTATATTATGAGCATTCATGCACTGTTCCTTTTTGTTCGTACAAAGTGACAGTGGAGAAGCCGTTTATTTCAGCGAGAGGATTTAATGTTTCAGTGAAATGTAGCGCAGCCCGGTAGCGCAGTAGCAAAACTTTATGTTTTGCGATTCAAGAGCTTGCCTCTTGCTGTCATCGTCAGGCATAAAAAAACCAGCAATTAAGCTGGTTCTTATGAATTTGGTCGGTATGAGAGGATTCGAACCTCCGACCCCTGACACCCCATGACAGTGCGCTACCGGGCTGCGCTACATACCGAAATTTGCACTTAATAGAACTGTATGACATCAGCTTAAGTACTTATTACTTAAGATGCTATCGAGTGGGGTTCACCTTAAGTGACGCAGACTGTAGCAATTGGATTCAATCAACGCAAGTGCTTAGTGAAGTCTGTTTGATCAACTGCTTAGTTTCTGGCCTGAATGGTGAAATTTTGCAATGCAGTGAGGCGGTTTGCCCGTTAAAGCACTCGCAACGCGCAGACGGAGATTTAAACTAAGACTTAAATGGCTCTGTAAATATCAAATAATGACGGATCTGCTAAACTAAATGCCATCCGCTATTCTGAGATAGCAGGTTGCTTTTTAAGCATAATTTACATGAAAGGGACTTATCATTGCTTTTACCATCCTTTAATGCCAGCCATTTAAAGTTAGCCACCCTACTCGGCCTACTCGGTCTTGTGATCAATATTTTTCCTATCCCACTATTTGCTAACGTACAGCTGATTTTAGGTAATGCGGCAGTAGTGATAGTGGCCATCCTGCTTGGGCCTTGGTATGCCCTTTATACTGCATTATTTACAGCTACAGGCTTGATGTTGGCTTGGTCCAGTTCCCATGTGTATGTCGTCTTTTTACTTGAGGCGTTGTGGCTGGGGTTTGCGCGGCGCAAAGATGTACCCATTCTGTATGCCAGTATTGGCTACTGGTTGTTAGTGGGCGTACCATTAATAAGCTTGTACTTATGGTTAATCACGGGCCTGCCAAATTATCACATCCCTTTTACTACGGTAAAACAAGCAGTTAATGGCATTTTATACGCTACTATTGGGGAACTTTGCGTTGTGGCGCTCCCTAGCTTATGGCATTTAAAAGATAAGATCGTCAATCACACTCGCCGAACCTTTAGTGCTCAGCTCAGCTATCTATTTATTTTAATCACCACGATTACTTTATTGACCTCATCCTTAATGTTTAACCAGTATTTTATGGATAAACAGCAGGATTTAATTAATAAAAATCTGAATGACACTGGCATATTCCTCGGTCACGCCACCGAAACCTATCTCAGTTCCAACACCAGTACCGTTGCCAGTATCGGTAAATTTCTTAGTATATCAGGAGCTCCATTTGACCAATGGCAGCTTATCCTCGAGAGTGTGCAAAGTCTTAAGCACAGCTTTACCGCTATGTTTATTGTCAATACACATGGGGAAATCGTCGCTGGGAGTCCACTCGATAAACTGAAAAAAATAGCACAAAAGATTAATGTGCAAGATAGGGACTTCTTTATCCAAGCTTTAACCCACCACAACACATTTGTGTCCCCCGTATTTGTTGCTAGAGGGCCAGATCAAGAAATTGTCATTGCCATCAGTACCCCTATTTTTAAAGAAGATTCAAATACTGCCATCGGCATTGTGCAAGGTAATCTAGACTTAAGTTATTTCTCTAGTATTGATAACCAAAATCAACATCATGAGACACAGTCCATCATTTTATTGGATGAGAAAAAGAACATCGTTTATTCATCCGAAAGACTTAGGCTCACCCCTTTAACTCCTTTTAACTTCAAAACGGGCAGCACTGAATACCGCACGCGATTAAAGCTGATGGATATAAATCTGCAGGAGGAAGCGGATCCCCCTGAATATATTTATGCTCACCATCAACTGAATAATGGTTGGCATTTATATGTTCTGGAGCCCTTTATCCCCCTTCTAACCTTAGCGCAAAAACAATATTTCAATACGGTAGGGCTACTGTTAATCAGCATGGTCGCAGCCATGATAATTGCTAAGGTAATTAGTCGTTTAACCACTACGCCCCTCGCCTTGCTGGCTCAGCATTTTAGTCAAACAAAAGATGGCAGTTTTAATGAGGAGAAGTTTGAGCATGGACTGCTAGACAACAGTACGCCTCAAGAAATCTATAGCCTGTACGAGAGCTTAGAAGCAAAACAACAAGCACTACTCAACAATCAACTCGAGTTAGAAGATAAAGTAAAACAACGCACTATGGCTTTAGAAATCGCCAACCGCAAATTAAAAGATATGGCGGAGCGGGATCCGCTCACTAACTTATACAACCGTCGTTATGCTGAAAAACAGTTCCTGCATATTCAGCATCTGTCTGAACGTAGCAAGGATACGATTGCGGTAGTGTTACTCGATCTCGATTTCTTTAAAAAAGTGAACGATACCTACGGTCATCTCGCGGGTGACGAATGCTTACGTGTCATGGCAGAGGTTTTATCAAATCACTTCAAGCGAGATGTCGATTTGCTTTGCCGTTATGGTGGCGAAGAATTTGCACTTGTATTACCAATGTGTAATGCCTCAAAAGTCGAGCAACACCTTAATGCTTTCAAAGAGAAACTTTCCAGCGTGGTCATCACCAACCCAACAGATCAAGTCACGTTTAGCGTGACCGTTAGCATTGGCGCCATCATTGCTGATGCCGCCTATAGTGCAAAACTGGATGACTGGTTAAAAGAGGCTGATGAGAACCTTTATAAGGCCAAGGAACAAGGGCGCAATTGCGTCGTTTGTACCCTAATCACATCCTAATTAGACATATGTGCACTTCGATATTGTTCAATTCGGTCCATCATATAGGGGAAAAAGGGGTTCCATTTTTGACGTAACATTTCTGAAGCAGGCACACTATAAACGCCTCGCTCACCACGGGAAGCGGCTGCGCCTATTTGTATGCGGGTTAGCTTCTCATTGCTTGACATGCCATATAGGCCATCATTTTCAGCAAATGGTAACGCAACATGGGAGAGTGAATACACGCCCGCCGGCCAATAAAGCGGGAGGTGTTTAATCTGAGGTAACGACTCATCCTGTGGCCTCAATCCAAATTCCCGAGCTTGAACCTGAGTCGTTTCGCTATTGATATTTTCAATCAGCGTGCCACGGTAATGAATGTTGTCAGAAGCTGTTGGTAACAAGGCGGGTAGTGGATCATTAGTCATTAACTTACTGTTGATAACGGTACGATTCATATCAAATAGCACTAATTCATGGCCCTTTTGCGGTAGCGTTTGATACAACAAACTCACAACAGCTGCGCTAGATACCGTTGCATCGGCAACGGATTGAAAGCTTAAAATCGATGGGATTTGTTCACGCTGCAAAGGCGTTAATCCGCTTAACAAACTCTGGTTACGTAACGCCAATTGGTAGACGACATCCCCGGCATTGACGGCAAAAGACATGTACTTGAAGGGATCGTATTCCATCTGAATACTATTCCATTGCAACTTATCTAAGTCGAGCAGGCGACCTATCCAACTTTGCCAGCGAGCCGCGGCCGCAATTGGAGCAAGCCCAATAGCTGGCGATATAAAAATCATCCCTGCATAATCGGGCGCTTTATCTTGATTAATCAGTTCAAGTTCATGGTTAAGTGCCACTGCGGCGCCCGTTGAAAAGCCAATAACAAATAACGGCTTACCTTTAAGCTCTTGTTTCATGTGCGCCGTTGCCAAATTCACTGCGGCGGCTAAGTCTTGCCAGTAAAGGCTCGTCAAACCACTAGGAATGGTGCCATGTCCAGGGAGTCTTAATCCAAGTACATGGGCTTTGCCCTTAAAATGTGCTGCCACGTTAGACATGGCATAGGGTGAATCTGACATACCATGGAGCAACAATACGCCAAAAGGCGCATTGGCTTTAGGCCATTCAAAACTGCGATTCCAGTTTTGTGGCCATCTCGCGGGATCGGCAAGGCTATTTTTAACATAACGATTGACTGGCGATGCATCTGCCGCCGACACTTTTTTGAGTACTTTGTTATCAACCTCGGCAAAGAGCTTATCTTCTAAGGCAATGTAATCACGAAAGTTATCAAGTTTAGTGTTGTAGTGGAATTCGTGTTTTAACTCAGTCGTGTGCCAGAGGGACAGATCGGGTTTAGCATTGAGAAAATAGATTCCAGTCACTAATAAGGCAACAGCAATCCCTAAACAGCCATAAAAGGCAGCGAAAAATAAATGTTTAGTTGAGCCTATGATAATGGCTTTCATTGCTGCCCCATGGTTCCGATAAAATACGCATGCAGATTATACGGTTAGATAAAAATAAACCTCAACATTCATATTTAAGATTTGTTTTGATGGCATTTTAATTGTCGCGATTAAGTTTACTTAGGTTAAGATCCGCGTCACTTTTATTTGATATTCGCAAATTTTACTTAATATGCATATTGGTCCAGCCACAGCGTCCTATGCGTTTTATCTCCCTAATCCCCCACTCATGCCTGAATATTGGCATTGGGAGCAGGATAACGCGATAGCAGAACTCATCGCCTTAAACGGTAACCACTGGCGTAAGATCTTCACCATTATGGCCAAAATTTGCGCCCCCAGTGAAGATTGGCGCCACTATCGCGACAACTTATTACTCAAAAAACACCAAATGCTCTTGATAGGTGCAAGTGCCCTATCGCCCCATGCCAGCATTCACATTGTGTGTGGGCAAGCTGCCGCGAAGCCTTTGGGATTGAGTACTGAGCTGTTCAATACACCACTATCAAACCGACAAACTGCCTATCAACCGCTGATGCATGCGTCACAGGGTAAGCTGCAAGATGTCACTGAAATAATGCAAACTTCCTCAGTACAGAAGAAACAAGTGCTACTCACGCCCTACTTGGATTATCGCCAATACTCTAATGCCCTGATTGCGCTTACGCGCTCGCATCTACAAAACGTATCTGCTTGATAATATTCTATAAAAAAGCACCCGGATAGGTCGAGTGCTTTAAAAGAAAACCTAGATAGCATTGCCTATGCCAAGGTTAGTGATAAAAATCAGTCGTAGATGGTTGGAATGGGCTGGCGCTTATGTTGGGTGGCCTTATAGATATTGATAAGCTTCTCTTCGACTGCCTTATCAACGACCTTCCCTTCGAGGAAATCATCAATTTGCTCATAGGTCAGCCCGAGCGCGACTTCATCTTCGAGTAGCGGTTTGTTGTCCTCTAAATCCGCCGTTGGCGCTTTATAAACTAATGACTCAGGAGCACCGAGATAGGCCGCTAATTGGCGCACTTGGCGTTTATTGAGGCCAAATAAAGGCGCGAGATCGCAGGCACCATCGCCCCATTTGGTATAAAAACCGGTAATGTTTTCGGCGCTATGATCAGTCCCCACCACTAAACCGCCGACTAATCCCGCTAACTCATACTGGGCAATCATGCGCATCCGCGCTTTAACATTGCCCTTAACAAAATCCACTTTCGCCTCATCCGGCATACTCAGTCCCGCCTCAACAAACGCACTTAAGGTGGCTTGATGCACGCCATCAACACCTTGATGCACATTTACTGTAACTAATTTTGATGGCTGAATAAATTGGCACGCTTGCTGAGCTTCATACTCATCTTTTTGGATTTGATAGGGTAAACGCACTGCAATAAACTGATAACCACCCTCGGGATGTTCACTATTGAGGCTATCAACGGCCAACTGGCATAAACGCCCCGCCGTCGATGAATCCACACCTCCGCTGATCCCTAATACCAACGCCTTACTGCGGGCCTCTTTGAGCTTGGTTTTAATAAACGCCACGCGGCGCTGCACTTCAAACTCAGGCTCAATCGCCTTGAGTACCTTCATTTCTCTTAAGATCTGCGCTTTCACCGAAAATTCCACCTTAAATATTCGCTGTTATTGGGAGCGGTAAACCGCCTAACGTTATCATTTATTTGCGCCTAAAAACAACAAGGGCAATAACGGTTTGCCGCTATTGCCCTTATTAACAGAAACCAATTCTGGTTTATCTTTCCCAGTAGGATTCTTCTAAGCTGTCTTCTCGCTCGGGTAAACCGCGTGAGAGACGCGGACTGTGCTGCGCTAATACCTCATAGGCCACGCGGTTAGCGTACTTACAAATTTGTGAGAAGGATGAATAACATAAGCCATCACGCTTATGCTTACTTGAGCCTGGCACGTTGGTCTTATGGAAGGTATTGGCCGCCAAGTCGTGCAATAACGCCGACAACGCGCCATCACCCGCACCATTGGTATTGCCTATTTTCTCCGGTCCACCCATGTAAGGGGAAATATGGGCATAGACTTTAATCGGATTTTCACAGTCACTCTTGAGCTTAGGACGTGAGAACTCATAACGGTTAAATTCAGGGATAGCACCTGGCAGCAGCGTATGAGTGGTCTCGCGCTTTTCGGCATCATCGGTATAACCTGCGGTATAAAGCCCGATTGGGCCAGCGGTGGTTAACACCATATCGCACCACTCGAGGGCTCTTTCGCTGGCAAGCAGCGGATCGCGAAACCCAGTTAACGCCTCGCCTTCATCTTCGTTCATCGCCAAAATGGTCACATGCTCTTGGATAAAGTTTTGCCACCAAACCGGATCTTCTTCGATTAAGAAGCGTGTGCCTAAGGTCAATACCACAGGGACTTCGGCTGCTTTGGCATATTCAATCGCGCACATGGCCGCATCGGTGATCCTGTCGCCGCCGCTGGCACGCATTAAATAGGCGGTTAATACCAAGGCAGAGCTGCCCTGTACTACGTCTTTATCAATGTATTCTGGGGTTAACTTATCCATCGCCCCTTTACTGATCGCGAAGGTACGCTCACCGCAATCAGAAATCAGCGTAAAACAACGACCTATGGGGCCATCGACGGGTTGCAGGAAGTTAAGGTCTACTTTAGAGGAGGTGTTGCAAAGATAACGGTAGGCGTAACTGCCGACTTCGATATTTTGACTCATCACCCCAAACAACACAGAGCGGTCATCGGCCAAAATAGAATAATTGTGCACTGTGTTACCAATAGTGCCGCCCGCAAACTCATCGCTGATCAAACCGTTTTGTTTCAGCTCGGTATACAGGGCGTGCGCTTGCTCATCATTGATAAGCGTCGAATTACCCTTGGGTAAACCATAACGGCCGAGCAACTCATCCTCTACCTTGGCTTCAATATCCACTAAGGTTTGATCGATACCGCTGATATAAGTCGCAAAAGGTTGAGGTTGCTGCGTTAATTGCTCAAGCAATGGGTCACGGGTTTTGACCGGAAAATAATGTTTCGATTTGCGCTGACCGGGAAACTTCATAGTGGCTCTCTTTTCCTGGCATCCATGCTAATGGGCATTACAACGAGCGTTGGCTCATTGTGTCCTAAAAATAATGAGTCTAGGCTAGAGAGATAAAAAATCCACTCCCGAGCCACAAAGGGCGCAGATTCTACCATAAAATCAGCATGAAACTAGGCCGTGTTTAGGTTTCAACGGGAGAAATTTACCGTCACTCTGCGCGTATCCAAGGTTGAGCTTGTTCTTGTACCAATTGCCTGAGCAGCTCGATATGGAGCTCATCATCATTTAAACAGGGAATAAAGTGATAGGCCTCACCACCCGCATGCAGGAAAGTCTCTTTACCACCAATCGAAATTTCCTCTAAGGTTTCGAGGCAATCGGTGGCAAAGGCTGGGCAAATTATATCAACGCTTTTCACGCCTTGGCGGGGTAAATCGGCCAGCAGTTCATCGGCATAAGGGGTTAACCACTCTTCTTTGCCGAAGCGGGATTGGAAACACACCTGCCATTGTCCATCGGTTAATCCCAGAGCCTGTGCCAGTAACTTGGCGGTAGTGCGACACTGCTCAGGATAGGGATCGCCTTCAGTGGCATACCGCAGCGGAATACCGTGGAAGGATAAAATCAACTTGTCAGCCTGGCCATGGGTTTTCCAATGGCGTTTAACAGAATGCGCTAAAGCCGCGATATAGGCTTCATGGTCAAAATACTGTTTGCTAAAGCGCAGCTCAGGAATATCGCGCACTTTAGCAAAATACTGCGCCACCGCATCGAACACGCTGGCGACAGTTGAGCAGGAATATTGCGGATACAGCGGCAGTACCACGATACGCTCGGCGCCTTGGGCTTTGAGTTTGGCAAAGCCGCTATCAATCGAAGGATTGCCATAGCTCATGCCGAGTTCAACGGGAATAGTTTGATTAAAGGTCGCGCTCAGATCCGTGGCTAATTTTTGTGCCTGCTGCTCGCTTATCACCATTAGCGGCGAGCCCTGCTCCGTCCACACACTCTGATATAATTTGGCCACCTTGGCGGGGCGGGTGTTAAGAATAATCCCCTGCAAAATCGGCTGCCACAGCCAAGGGGACAAATCGACGACCCGAGGATCACTTAAAAACTGTTTGAGGAATCGCTTAACCGCTTTGGGAGTGGGTTCATCGGGCGTGCCGAGATTGACCAATAACACGCCAAACGCAGGAGAGGGAGAAGTCAATGTGTTACCTTTTATCAGCCTAATACCTCGGCAGGCTAACATTCAGTTGCCAATAAAAAAAGCCTGCAATCGCAGGCTTTTTCTTAATATGAGAACTTGTTCTCGAATTTAGTGAATGATGCTTATTTCAGCACGCTGGCTAACTGTTCACTCACAGCCGCAACCGACTGAGTACCATCAAATTTATGGTATTGAGTGTGACCCGCCGCAGCCACTTTGCCATAGTATTCAACCAATGGCTTAGTTTGTTCGTGGTAAATGCCTAAACGCTTACGCACTGTGGCTTCTTCGTCATCTGGACGAATCGCTAAGTCTTCGCCAGTCACATCGTCTTTGCCTTCCACTTTAGGTGGATTGAATACCACGTGGTAAACACGGCCAGAACCTGGGTGAACGCGACGGCCGCTCATACGCTTAACGATTTCTTCGTCTGGCACATCGATTTCAATCACGTGATCAATGCTGATACCGTTTGCCGCCATCGCATCCGCTTGCGGGATAGTGCGTGGGAAACCGTCTAACAGGAAACCTTTAGCACAGTCGTCCTGTGCGATACGCTCTTTAACCAGTCCAATGATCAGATCATCAGAAACCAGTTGGCCTGCATCCATCACTTTCTTCGCTTCTAAACCCAGCGGAGTACCGGCTTTAACAGCTGCACGTAACATATCGCCAGTAGAAATTTGTGGGATACCATACTGTTCCATAATGAACTGGGCCTGGGTACCTTTACCGGCACCTGGGGCGCCCAATAGGATAATGCGCATCTCAAGAGTCCTCTTTTTCGCATTGATATTCTTCTTAGGGCGGCGATCTTCGCACATCTGACCGCCATTGAGAAGGCTTTTAGCTTCGACTTTAGCCTCAGAAACCGCAAATAAATCGCCGTTTTGTGGCAAATTTTATCCTTAGTAGAGCAAGGTATACAGCTTGCGACGGTACTGGTTAGCAAGACTATTACCTTGACCAAGGGCTGTTAAAATCTCCATAAAGACTTGTTTTATTTTGCCATTTTCGGCATTCAAGTCTTTAGATAACACACCGTATAAATGCGCAAGTGCTTCTTCATCGCGGTGAGCTGAATGCAAGGCTTTACAAAGTTCGAGTAATAACACTAAATCTTGCGGATTATGCTCAAACTTCTGCTGTAAATCACGAATTTCAGGCGTGTCTGCCGCATCCAAGGCAAGGGTTAATTTCGCCTTTAAGCTCTGGTAATAACCGTCTTGATAGGCAAGGCCAATCTGTTCGAGTAAAGTCTGCGCTTGGGCGAGTTCACCCTGCATCAAATACACATCGGCGAGCACCAAACTCACCTCAGCAGCATGATTTGAGGCGCTATAGGCGTCTTTCAGCAACACGGCCGCAGTGGTTAAATCCTCCGCCGATACTTGGCTTAAGGCTAACAAGGCTTTGGCTTGCTCAAGCTGCAATTGCCATAACGGAGGCAAGTGTTTCTCCAGCATAGCGCTCACCTGCGCCGCCTCCTGCATGCCCGCAAAGCCATCGATTGGTTGGCCCTTATCGAGCACTAAGGTGGTCGGCAGTGCTTGAATGCGGAAATAGTTCGCGATTTCCAGCTCAGTTTCACAGTTCACTTTCGCCAGCACAAAACGGCCAGCATGCTGGGTGGCAAGTTGCTCGAGTGTTTGCACCATGGCAACACTCTGCGGCTGTGGCTGGGCCCAAAACACCATCACCACCAGTTGCTGCATTGAAGCATCAACCACTTGCTGAATATTGTCTTTCGTTAGATCGAGGATATTGTCCATGGTTTTCCTTCCTCCCAAACTGGCACCTCTACGGGGAAATGCCCTAGGGTAATGCGACTCGCGCTGCCTAAAACGGAATCGGGGCACTTGTGTCTCGACTCAAGTGCCCCGAATGTCTTACTTCAGGCTTGCCATTAACATTTGGTTCATCAGCTTAATAAAGGCCGATGGGTCCGCTAGGCTGCCCTTCTCCGACAATTGCGCCTGTTGCAATAACAGATTCGACCAATCGGCAAAGGCGGCTTCATCCTGAAGATCGTTCAACCGCGACACTAATGGGTGCGCAGGGTTGATCTCAAACGTCGGCTTGACCTCTGGCACTGGCTGGCCGGCAGCCTGCATCAGTTTGATCATTTGGGTCGACATTTCACCTTCACCCGTGACCACACAGGCTGGGGTATCGGTTAAGCGTGAAGTGACTTTCACATCGGCCACGCTAGCACCTAATGCCGCTTTAATGCGTTCAACCAAAGGCGCAGACTCTTCGGCGAGTTTCTCCTGCGCTTCCTTCTCGGCCGCATCTTCCAGCTCACCTAATTCCAGCTCGCCACGGGTCACAGAATGCAGTTGCTTCTCTTTGTATTCGGTTAAGTGATTGATTAACCACTCGTCGATACGTTCTGACATCAGCAACACTTCGATGCCTTTTTTACGCAGCAGTTCTAAGTGTGGGCTGTTAGCCGCGGCTTCGTGGCTATCGGCAACGATATAATAAATCTTGGTTTGGCCTTCCTTCATGCGACTGATGTAGTCATCGAGTGACACAGTTGGTGCCGCGCTGCCCGTATGGGTCGACGCAAAACGCAGTAAGCCTGCAATACGCTCACGGTTTGCAAAGTCTTCCGCTGGACCTTCCTTCAACACTTGACCAAATTCGGCCCAGAATTTTTGGTATTTTTCCGCATCGTCTTTTGCCAGTTTTTCCAACATACCCAGCACACGCTTAGTGATACCGGTGCGCATCGCTTTGGTGATGTGGTTGTCCTGCAAAATCTCGCGGGACACGTTCAGCGGCAGATCGTTTGAGTCAATCAAACCCTGCACAAAGCGCAGGTAAGATGGCATAAACTGCTCAGCGTCATCCATAATAAACACGCGCTGCACAAAGAGTTTCAGGCCATGCTTACGGTCGCGGTTCCACAGATCCCACGGCGCTTTTGAAGGGATATACAACAGGTTAGTGTATTCCTGCTTACCTTCAACGCGGTTATGACTCCACAGCAGAGCGTCTGTGTAGTCGTGGGAAATATGCTTATAAAATTCTTGGTATTCTTCGTCAGTGATCTCAGACTTATTACGCATCCACAGCGCGGTCGCCTTGTTCATGACCTTCCAATAGCCTTCGGTTGCAGGAATTTTTTCACCGTCTGGGCCATCGCGCTCAGGGGTGCCTTCCTGCCACATTTCTACTGGGATTGAAATATGGTCTGAGTATTTAGTGATGATGGAGCGTAGGCGCCACTCATCGGCAAACTCTTTCTCTTCATCACGCAGGTGCAGGGTAATTTCAGTACCACGGCTCGCCTTGGTGATAGTTTCAACGGTGAAGCTACCCTCACCTTCCGATTCCCACAATACGGCTTCATCGGCCTTATGGCCGGCAGCACGGGTACGAACGGTGACTTTTTTCGCTACGATAAAGGCGGAATAGAAGCCCACACCGAATTGACCGATTAGCTGCGAATCCTTTGAGGCTTCACCAGAGAGGTTTTTAAAGAATTCAGCGGTGCCCGATTTGGCGATCGTACCTAAATGCTCAATCACGCCATCGCGGGTCATACCCACGCCGTTGTCTTCGATGGTCACAGTGCCTTTTTCTTTGTCTGCGCTGATACGCACACGTAGCTCACCGTCACCTTCGTATAACGCGTCGTTGGTTAACGCAAGGTAACGCAGCTTATCGGCCGCATCCGCAGCGTTAGAGACCAGTTCACGCAAGAAAATTTCTTTGTTGGAATACAAAGAATGGATCATCAAATGCAACAGCTGTTTGACTTCAGTTTGAAAACCATGAGTTTCTTGTTGTGACATGAAATTTTCCTTATTTGTTACGCAATTTGGTTAAAGCAAACGCTCAGTGCTTTATAAAATGGGGCTGCAAATCCACTTTTCAAGGGGGGAGATAAAATCACAGATCAAATGGCGAAAAATAAGGCAGTATCAAACCGAAATTACGCTATCCCTATGTCAGAATTAAGAAAGGAATATTAGACCTAGACACGCTAGGGCGTGTTCGCTAAACAAATACAGCCATAAAATAAAAACCCGCGAGCACTGGGCCAGCGGGTTTACTCTTTAGGCCATCACAGGCTACAGCGGGATACGCCCATTGAAGGACAGCGCTAAGGTGGTGCTGTCGACATATTCCAGTTCGCCACCCACGGGCACGCCGTGGGCAATGCGGCTGATCAGCACCTTGTGGCGCCTTGCCATATCGGCGATAAAGTGGGCTGTGGCCTCACCTTCAACCGTAGGATTAGTCGCTAAAATCAGCTCAGCAACATCGCCAGAGGCTAAGTGACGCTCTAATAGCGCCAAGCCTAACTCTTCAGGCCCCACGCCATCGAGGGGAGATAAATGGCCCAGCAAAACAAAATAGCGACCCGTAAAATGTCCACCTGCTTCAATGGCTAACACATCGGCTGGCGTTTCGACCACACAAATTGTCGAAGACGAGCCGCGTTTATGGCTAGCACAAATCGGACAGAGGCTTTCTTCAGTGTAGGTTCGGCAAGACTGACAATGACCGATATCGCTCATGGCACTCGACAGCGCCGAGGCTAATTTAAGCCCAGCTTTTCTATCGCGCTCAAGCAATTGAAACGCCATACGTTGAGCCGATTTCGGCCCAACCCCTGGCAAACAACGCAGGGACTGAATTAACTCGTCAAGCAGGGGACTAAATTTCATTGTCTATCTCAATTAAAATGGCATTTTCATGCCTGGTGGTAATTGCATACCGCCAGTCACTTCGGCCATTTTGGCTTTTTGGTTTTCTTCGATACGACGCGCGGCATCGTTACAGGCTGCCGCGATCAAATCTTCTAACATCTCTTTATCGTCTTCCATCAAGCTTGGATCGATTTCGACTTTACGTACTGTGTGTGAGCCAGTCATGGTGACTTTAACCAGACCCGCACCTGATTCACCGACCATTTCCATGCGGGCAATTTCTTCCTGCATTTTTGCCATTCTTTCTTGCATCATCTGGGCTTGTTTCATCAGATTGCCCATACCGCCTTTTCCAAACATAGTCATTTCTCTTCTATTAGGGTTAGTCGCAAGCTTTTAAGCTGGCTAATCTTACTGAAATAAATGGGATTGGCAATCAATGCCGATATCCCATCGCTAAACTTATGATCTTGATAGCGAGTTTTTAACAAACTCTGCCACTCCACGCAGCATATGCACAGAGGAAATATTACTCGGGCTCAGGTAACGCAGGAATAAGCCCGCTGCGCTGATTTAACAGTTCAGGCGGATAGAGCAAGCTATCCTTCTCAAGCTCAGCCCCAAAGCGGTTAATCAGCCATTGCACATTGTCATCCATTATTAGCGACTGCTGCGCCTGTTGCAGTAACTCTTGGTGAAAACGTTTACGCATCTCTAAGGGCGTCTCCCGTGAAGGATCGGTTCCTATGACCACCTCAACCTGCCTTGGGTTCCCAAGGGCTGCGGTTAAGGCTTGCTCGAGTTGCTCAATGGCCACCTGCGCCGCCAAGTGTTTCTGATCGGGTTTTAACAGTAATGGCAAAGGGTTAGCCTGCACCTGACAAACCGAGTTTACCGCCAACTGACGCACACGGCCGCCAATCTCTAGGCTCGCCATGAGCTTATACCAGTGCAAGTCTAAGGGATGCCCTGTAATCGATTGCGCCAGCGCTAATGCGGTGGATGACGCCGATGAAACCGTCTCGCTTGGCGGTGACTGTTGGGTCCGTTGCTGCGTCTGTGATAATTCCTGTGTCTGAGACGGTTGCAGCACGGTATTTGCTTCAGTGCGTTGCAGATCAGTCTTAATCTCTTCCACTTCGGTATCGATTGTCGAGGTTTGAGCCGAAGCATGCCCAGATACTGCCGCACCAACTGATTTTTGCGGCGCGCTCACACCACTTTGTAGGTGTGAGCTAGCAGCCAATGAGCTTGCCTCATCCATTGCCACGACAGGCGCCTCTTCCCATGGCGGGCGATCGTTTGGATCAAACTGCGGAGTCGGCGTGACATTGGATAGTGACTCAAGATGGATCTCGGCCTCGAAATCGTCGTCAAAGGGCAGCTCAAAGTCGTTATCGGACTCATTAATGACAACTTGCGGCTCGATAGAAGCATCAACTGAAGGCGTTTTATGTGTTGGCGCGTGAGAGACTGGAGCAGTATGCGCACTCTGGCTCGGGGTTTTAAGCTTAACTTCCGCTGCCGACTTTTTTCCATCACCTTCCTTGGTGCTGAGCACATCAAGATCGGATAACAAAGAGTCACGCGCCGCTAATACCGCCGATAAAATATCGTCATCATCGAGGGACACTGTAGTTGAAGCCGGAGGAGTTGTTGAAGCCAGAGGGCTTGTTGAAGCAGAGCTTTCGGCAATAGACTGCGACTTTTGTGTTGGTGTAGCAGACGTTTGAGCGGTATGTCCATGAACAGCAGACTCATGCATAACATGGCTATGATCAATAGACTGAGCACTGTCGCGATTAAACGAATTATCTTCTATATCAGAGAATGCGCCCTGCTCCTCAGATATAAATTGCGCATAATCATCTTGATATGCATCCAGCGGCGCGGCGGCATAATCGTATTGCCCGTAAGACTCAGCTGAATAAGTATCAGGCGTTAACTTATCTACACTTTCGTTAACACTCGTTTGAGTCTCTTCCTCGACATCATTTTCATTAGATAATGCCACTGTAGGTTCTGTTAACTGGTTGGCGTAAGGCTTAAGGTTAACACTAGCGGTATCAACAACCGCGGCTTGATGATGTTCAGCATCAATATTTGATGCAGGCATAGAAACAGCACTTACTTCTGTCTCAGTATTCGATACAACATCCACATTTGCGCCAAAGCCCTGACTTTGGGCTTGACTTAAAATCACTTGCTGCTCGGCAATCAATGCAGCATTGAGCACTAACGCTTCATCAACCTCATCCTCATCGACAGCTAAAACATCCTCATCGGATAAAGTTTGTTGCGATGCTTCGACGAGTGAAGTCGTAGCAAGCGCAGACGTTGCTGCAACTTGTGGCAAAGCTTGGGAATCAACGGCGGAAGTTAGCGAAGTTTTTTTTTCAGCCACAGCCTGATTAACCGTCTGTTCTACCGCGGGCATATTTGATGCGGGCGAAGCAGACATTGGCTGCTGAGAAGGCAAACTTACCTTAGCTGGGTCTTCGACTTGCCAACGTTTTACTGGCTTTTCGGGAACAAATGCCACCGCTCGCAGCAGCGCCATTTCGAGGCCCGATTTAGGATCCGGCGCATGGGGTAAGTCTTTACGGCCAGTCAGTAAAATTTGGTAATACAGCTGCACTTGTTCAGGCGCTAACTGCTCGGCAAAGGCCTGAATTTGCGCGCTGTAAAGGGATTGCTGTGCGGCGGCTGGCGCAAATTGAGTCAGGGTAATCTGATGCAGTAATTCCAGTAAACTGCGCAGCACTTCTTGGGCGTCCGCGCCATAGGCGAGCACCTGTGCGCAGCTTTGCATCAAGACGCCAATATCGGCATCGGTTAAGGCTTTGAGTAAGCCCAGCACATGCTGCTCATCGATGCTGCCCAGCATAGATTGCACTTGATTAAGCATTACCGTGCCGCCACCGAAGGCGATGGCCTGATCGGTCAAGCTTAAAGCATCACGCATGCTGCCATTGGCCGCTTTGGCGAGCAGAGTTAGGGCTTCGTGCTCAAAGGGCAATTGCTCTTGGGTTAAAATATGCTGTAGCTGAGTGCCAATTTCCTGCTGGGTTAAACTCTTTAAATTAAATTGCAAACAGCGGGATAACACAGTCACCGGCAGCTTTTGCGGATCAGTGGTCGCCAGCAAAAACTTCACATGCTCTGGCGGTTCTTCGAGGGTTTTTAGCAGCGCATTAAAACTGCTGCGGGAAAGCATGTGTACTTCGTCGATCAGATAAACCTTAAAACGGCCTCGGGTCGGACGATATTGCACATTATCTAAGAGTTCACGAGTGTCATCGACTTTGGTACGCGAGGCGGCATCGACTTCAATTAAGTCGACAAAACGGCCTTGGGCAATTTCGACACAGCTGCCACACACACCACAGGGGGAAGCCGTTACGCCCTTCTCACAGTTAAGACCTTTGGCAAAGAGACGCGCCAAACTGGTCTTGCCCACGCCGCGCGTGCCCGTAAAAAGATACGCATGGTGTAAACGTTGCTGGGTTAACGCATTGGTTAATGCGTGCAACACATGACTTTGGCCGACCATCTGTTCGAATGTGGCAGGGCGCCATTTTCTGGCTAACACCTGATATGACATGGAACTCCCCAATGTGCATGACAAGAATGTTGGTACAAAAAAGGGGATCGCGCCCCGAGATAGTTGCAAGATAACATGTCAATTAACGACATGCCATTAAACTATCCCTAGGCGCCTTTGGCTGAAGAATTATTCGCCTTCAAACTCACAAAGTTTAACCAACTCAAGACCTAAGGCAGTTAAACGAGCCTCACCACCTAAATCAGGTAACGAAATCACAAAGGCGGCATCTTGCACTTCACCACCGAGTTGGCGGATAAGTTTTACCGTGGCTTCGATAGTACCGCCCGTGGCCAGCAAGTCGTCAACCACTAGCACTTTGTCGTTAGCGGTAATCGCATCGGTATGGATTTCAAGGCTATCGTGGCCATATTCCAGCTCATAGCTTTGGCTAATCGTCGCGCGTGGCAGTTTACCTGGCTTACGAACTGGCACAAAACCAATACCTAATTCCAACGCCAAAGGTGCACCAAATAAGAAACCACGGGCTTCGGTACCCACAATCTTGGTAAAGCCTTTGTTGCGGTAATGCTCAACTAATAAATCAATAGTCGCTTTATAGGCTGCAGCATTTTCCAGCAGACTGGTCACATCGCGAAATAGAATCCCTTCCTTAGGATAATTAGGAATGGTTTTAATGCTTTGCTTTATCAAGGATAAGGTTTCTGTATTCAT
The DNA here is from genome assembly GCF_022557375.1 of Shewanella sp. MM_2022_3. Taxonomy (NCBI): domain Bacteria; kingdom Pseudomonadati; phylum Pseudomonadota; class Gammaproteobacteria; order Alteromonadales; family Shewanellaceae; genus Shewanella; species Shewanella sp. MM_2022_3. Next base: position 42,429 of record NZ_JAKZGV010000022.1, on the reverse strand, counting down.
AGCCATTTAATTTAACTTAATCGTTTCGCCACGCTTATTGCTGGCAGTAAAAACAAAACGTCCACAGCGAGTGTGGACGAGCTTTAATAATTCGCACAAAGCTTATGCCGCTTTGGTTTGAGTTGCAACTAGCAGCGTATTCAAGTGACGAATTGGTTATCAATTTGTGCCTTAGATCAAATGTACTTAGGATTCGATTTCAGGAATCGTTTTCAGATACCAGAGAAGCCCGATTGCCATGGTTAACAGCAACAATTTTACCCATACGATTGGCACAACAAGAATACTGACACTAAAACTGAGACCAGAGAGTAGCATAGCTCTGCGTTTAAGGCCTGGGCGCATGGCTCGGTGCTCTTGCCACTGGGTGAGCGCATCGGCAAACCAAGGATGTGTCATTAACCACTGATGTAAGCGAGTGCTTGAACGGGCGAAGCAAAAAGCGGCGAGTAAAATAAACGGCACCGTCGGTAACAGTGGCACGATAATACCTAGCAGTCCAAGGCCCAGCGCAAGGCAGCCTATCAATAAAAACAAACCACGTTTCAATATCATAGCGTGTAAATAATCATAGTGTGTAAATGCCTCGAACCTCAAAAACAAAAGCCACTCTCAGAGTGGCCAGTAGTATACTCAATTTGAGATTAAAACCTGCTTAAATTAAGCCTAATTGCTTTAACCAAGTCAGGCTTGCTGGTAGTGTCGGCAACAGTAAGACTAAAATAAAACCAATAAAATACATAACGTTAAATGGGTCTTTAAATGGCTGACTGCTCATTACAGCTCCTCAAATGTGTGCGTAGATAAGTGCGCGGGAATCATACAGTGATTAAGATCACAAAACGGGCGTCATTGTAGCGGTTTGCCACACCAACAAAAACCCTTTTTCTGTATGGTTATTGCAATTATTTTGCGTACTTAAGCACCATATCTTTCTATGTTCCGCGAACGATACCTTTAGCGGTTAGTTGTTCGAGTAACTGTAAACAACCTTGAGTTAAGGTCTCTGTTAGCATTTGCGGATAAGTCGACACCAACCATTGAATCAATTCATTAAAGGTGCTCTGCCCCTTTTCGGTTAAATAACCCAGTACTTGCGCGCTTAAAGGCGTTAATTGCAAAAAGCCTACCTCACCTGCCTCATCCTGATACAGGCAAAAAAACACTGGCTGCGGCAGAGGAGCTTCTGGGCGATAATCTTGCCGTATTTGCTGCACTGGGTACTGGTATTGCGCCACGGTTGCCGTTGCGGCTAAACATAGATTTTGATGCGTAATTCCCTCTTTACCAATCAGGACTTGGCGGCTATCTTGCTGCGCAGTTGCCACCCGTAGTTCAAGCCATTCATAGTGCGCAAGTTCCAGCATAAAGGGCGGATCAATGTTTATTGGAGAATATTGAAACTGCAGGAACTGTAAAAACTCCCCAGCAATATCGATAAAAATCGGTGATTTACAATCATGTCGACTAAAAAAAGCCTGCACTAAGGTTTGCCACTGCGCATCAGTGTATAAGCTTTTGAGTACGGGGAAGGCATTAGAAACAAAACCCATCACATTATTAAAAAATAGCTCTCGGTAAACCTGCATCCGCTCAATAGGTACACCGATCGGCACGGAATTGTTAGGATCACGAATATAATCGATAAAGGATTGCTGTACTTGCTTAAAATCCATTAGGCAATCCTCTTCGCTAGATTTTTTTTGGCCTGGGCTTGGTAAGTATGAATTTGATTAATTTCATCCAATAAATGCGCTGTTGCCGGCAGATTAAAGTCACGCTCGAGCAAGGTGGGTAATACGCCATGCATGGCATAGCAACTATCTAGGAGCGCCCATACAGGGGCGTTGATATCGCTGCCGTGGGTATCAATCAATAATTCTTCTGATTCTTTAAAATGTCCTGCGATATGCAAGTAGGCAATCCGCTCAGTTGGCATCGCCTTTAAAAATGCCGCCGCATCATATTGATGATTTATCGAGTTAACATAAATATTATTCACATCTAACAGGAGTTTGCAGTCGGCTTCTTCCAGCACTGCCGTCAAAAACGCCAGCTCAGTCATCTGCGCACTGGGCGCCGCATAAAAGGAGACATTTTCCAAAATAAGCGGTCGTTCTAAAATATCTTCGACTTGCTTAACTCGCCGAGCGACATGCTTAACGGCGGCCTCGGTAAAAGGAATTGGCATCAGATCGTATAAATGACCAGCTCCTGAGCAGTAACTTAAATGCTCTGAATAGACATCAATTTGATGTAAGTCCATAAAAGCTTTGATACGACGAACAAACTCAAGATCCAACGGCTCAGGGCTACCGATTGAGAGCGACAGACCATGGCAAAAAAAGGTATGTTGTTCAGTTAATTGTCTAAATTGTTTACCGTATTTTCCACCTAGCGTCATCCAGTTTTCAGGGGCAACCTCTAAAAAATCGATAGCACTCGGCAGCGATTGGCAAAACTCGCTGAGCATTTCACGCCGTAACCCTAATCCAACTAATCCACGATCTTGCATTGCTTTAACCCCTTTAATTTGGATGCTGCTAAACAAAGGCCAGCATAGGCTGGCCATGTGCTAGGGCAGTACCTCCACTAAGTACAACTGAACTTATTTGACTTCCTTTTTTACGGCTTCAGTTTTAGCGTCAACTTTTTCAGCGGCTTTCTTCATATCAGCACCGCATTTGCCTTCACCACATTTGCCTTCATGAGCTTTGTCTGCTGCTTTTTTCATATCAGCGCCACATTTTGCTTCACCACACTTACCTTCGTGAGCTTTGTCTGCCGCCGCTTTTTTCATATCTGCGCCACATTTTGCTTCACCGCATTTACCTTCTTTAGCTTTTTCTGCAGCCGCTTTTTTCATATCTGCACCGCATTTACCCTCGCCACACTTACCTTCAGAACCAACGAGTTGATATCCTGATTCCATGGTTTCAAAACCAAATAAATTTGTTTGCGCGTTAACAGTAAACGCTGAACCAACCACCACTGTACCTAATGCCACTGCAACCGCGGTTTGCTTAACTGATTTCATATTCTTGCTTCCTTTTATTGATTAATGGTGACCAACAATAGGGTTATCGTTGGCTTACTGCAAAAGACCTGCACCGCTTTCATTTCATTTCAAAAAATATCACCAAATCACAGAAATTATCAAAATATGCTGATAGAAAGCTGAATTTGGCCAATTAAATAGCTATAAATAGTTGTCATTGTTGCCAAGCCTCTCTGCGCACTTTGTAACAGCAAGCCAATAGGATAGAATGCACGCCCTTTGTTTCTCTATATGGGTTTGTAGCAGTGCGGGTAATCTTGGCTCCGATGGAAGGCGTGGTTGATGACTTAATGCGAGATATTTTGTCGTCGATTAACCCTTACGATTTGCTTGTCACCGAATTTGTGCGCGTCGTTGACCAACTCTTACCTGAAAAGGTCTTTCTTAAACTCTGTCCAGAGCTACTGAGCGGTGGCTATACGCCATCGGGTACCCCAGTCCGCGTACAACTTTTAGGCCAAGAACCTCATTGCATGGCCGAAAACGCCATGCGCGCAATTGAGCTTGGCTCCCACGGCGTAGATGCAAACTTTGGCTGTCCTGCCAAGATGGTCAATCGCAGTAATGGCGGCGCGGTGTTGCTGCAATACCCAAATACGATTCACGATATTGTGCGCGCCATGCGCCAAGCAGTGCCCGCTGAGCATCCGGTGACAGCCAAAATCCGTTTAGGCTACGAAGACAAATCCCTGTTTATGGAAAATGCGCTGGCCGTTTATGAAGCGGGCGCAACTGAGCTTGCTATCCATGCCCGCAGTAAGGTTGATGGTTACAAACCACCCGCTTATTGGGAATACATCACCGAAGTGCGCAAACGTTTGCCAATACCGGTAATTGCCAACGGTGAGATTTGGAATAGTGACGACGCTAAACGTTGTATGGAAGTGACGGGGTGCGACAGTATCATGATTGGCCGCGGCGCGATCTCGCTCCCCAATCTTGCAGACACCATAAAAACCGGTGCTACGCCCTACAGTTGGGCTGACACGTTACAATTAATGCTCAGTTATACCCAAAGGGAGCTTAGTGGCCGTAAGAGTGATTATTATCCAGCGCGCATTAAGCAGTGGTTTAGTTATCTCAATCGCCAATATCCCGAGGCAGATACCCTATTTCGGGAACTTAGGATCTATAAAACTACTGAAGACATTGTGCGTGTGCTAGAACAAGCGCAACAACATCTTAGCCAGTAACCCCATACAAAAGTGGTGGTTTTTTATGTTAACCACCACGTTACCCCTAAAAATCGTACAGATACTTGATCTTTATCATAGTCGTTGGTAGTGGAACTATTAGACTGAATGCCCAGAGTCAGATAAAACAGGCGATTTTACGTGAGCACCACCCATATCAGACAAGAATTGTCAGAGCTTGAAGCTAATCTAAGGAAGGAAATCGGCGCGCTCCCTCAGTTTATTGAAATACTTGGGACGCATTGTGCCAACCTCAGCCTAGGGGAACTCATCGACCGACTGGCACAGAGCCACCTTGCCGATCACCCGCTATTTTGTCGTTTAAACCGCCTCGATGCCGCATTCTGCCAACTTGACTTAGGTCTTTATGGCCTTTGTTCCGATTGCGAAACTGAAATCGAAGCTGAACGTTTAATGCAAGATCCTACCGAACAACGTTGCAGTTGCTGCGCTGAGCATTACCAGCATGAGCATCGTCATGAACTGCGCCTGAGTCATTAAGCAGCGTCTCTATATTCCACAAGCAAAAAAACCTCCGCAAGCGGAGGTTTGAGTTATCCAGGGAGAAGGATAACTTAAAACTTCTGGTTAATTCTCAAATAGTAAGTACGGCCCAACACATCATACAGTCCAACGTTTACATCACGGTAATCAGCATAGGTATAAAAGTTTGGTGCATCGGCATCAAACACATTATTCACCCCAACCGTGATTGAACCATTGTAAGCATGGTTATAGGCAAACTGGATGTTGTGTTTAAAGTAGTTTGAATAATCGACGTAAACATCGGTTTCTTCTAACTGATTGTAGTAATCAGCCGATTGACGACCAATATACACTACGGTCCAGGCCGCAGAAAAATCGTCATATTTCCAGCTGGTTGCAAAATTACCACGCCAATCAGGCGAATCGGTTAGCCCGGCATAATCAATCATTTCTGATTCGGCATTATCTTGCTTTTTAAAATCCAAAACATGGGTTAAATCGAGTCTGAAGTTGAAATCACCGATCCCCGTTTCTAGGTTATAAGCTGTGACAAAATCAATACCTGACGTTTCAACCGTCGCTAAGTTGCGCACACCCGCTTCAATATATTCAATCTTGCCATCGGCACCACGGTGAACATAGGGTGATGAACCATTTTTAATTTCATCACGCAGTATGTCGTTCACACTTATCGACTCAATTTTATTCTCGTAGGCAATCGAAAAGTAGGATAATTCGATATTCCAATTATCAGTAGCATTCCACACGCCACCTAACGTCAAGGAGTTACCCTCCTCGGCCTCAAGGTCGGGATTACCACCATACCAAGTTTTGTGTTGATTACTGGTCGCACAATAAACCGCATCCACATTACCTGGCTCATTACACCAAAGCGAATCGACGGCTTTTTCAAAACTTAAAGATTGTGAAGAGAACATTTCACCCATATTGGGTGCTCGGAAGGAGTCACCGTAACTGGCACGCAGTAACAAGCTATCCACGGGGCGCCAACTAATACCAAATTTAGGCACTACGGCATCAAAAGTTGATGAATTAACCACCTGCCCTTGTGGACCCGTTAACGAGCCTTCCTGTTCATAACGCTCGTATCGAACGGCGGCCGATAACTCAACATTCGCGGGTAAGCCAACTTGGAATTCTAAATAAGCTGCACTTCGATCACGGGTTGCATCCACATCATCGCCACCCGAGCCACCTGAGATAATGCCCGAAGCAGACTCTGGATCACTGGTCTGCTTAAACTTAATCATTTCATATTCAAGCCCACCGACCATAGCAACAGAGACATCGCCATTATCAACAAGCAGCGTTGAAGCCAGTCCATCAATTTGAGTGCTTTCAAACTTACCTTGATACACGCCTGTATGAGCCGCCTTACGATACAGCTCAGTCATCTGCTGGTTCCACTGCTCATAACTCATGCCCGTGGTATTAAAAATATCGTACTGTTCAGAATCTATTCCTTGCTGAACTATCTCATCATTAATTAAATTGTAATTAAATGAATTCGTGGTTGAGCGGGAATGTTGGGCATTTAATTCCCAATCAATGCCATTGCCTAAATCCAGCGTACCAATAAAACCACCGAGAATATCGACATTATTGGTCTCAGTTAAGGTATCACGCTCGCCAATTTGGGCAGAGCGCATATAAAGTGTCATATCTTCCCCAACGGGGTTGAATTTATTATCAGCACTCATTACTGGATAATTTGTTGACACAGGTGTCCCTGCGTAACGCGTTTCAGTTTCAGCTAACGAGGCAGATGCACGACCGCGAAATTGAATACCGTCGGTAATTTCATAGGTAAAATTGGATAAAAAGGAATTACGGGTCTGATCACCAAATAATTTAGTCACTCTACCTGAATCATATAAACAGCGGCCCTTATTATTTCCATCGGTTGTATCGACGGTATTTTCAGTTTGATCACAAATATCTGAATTGCTATACCAACTGCCATTACCTGTGCCATATTTACCATTTGGCACAGAACTAAAACCACTGTAGGTTGCGTAACTCGGATCGTCCATATTCCAAATATCACGATCCATGACGGCTTTGGTATCATAATATTCATAGGTTAAGGTAATATTGCCTTTATCCGTATTATAACCTGTTGCAATGGATAAACGATTAGCATCACCGCCTTCAACACTAGGCTGCTCTGTACTGTAATCTAATTGCAAGCCATCAAATTCTTTTTTGGTAATAATGTTGATCACACCCGCAACAGCATCTGAACCATAAACAGCAGAGGCGCCATCACGTAGGATTTCAATGCGCTCGACTATCGCCATTGGAATTGAGGATGTGTCTGCAACAGAGCCAGAGCTTGAGCTCGTACCAGGCATACGGCGGCCATCGAGCAACACCAGCGTAGCAGACGAGCCTAGTCCGCGAAGATTAACATTACTTGTTGAGCTAGCACCTGAACCATATCCAGAAATCCCTCGCCATGAACCAAAGCTATTGATTGCCGAGTTATTCAAAACATCAGCAACGGTTTTTTCACCCGTCATCGCAATATCAGCTGCATTAATCACAGTGACAGGAGAAACGGTTTCCATATCCACCTGTTTAATACGTGATCCAGTGACTTCAATACGTTCAACTTTGGTATTTTCTTCTGCCGCAATCGTTATTCCAGATAATAAAACACTAGCAGAACCCATAGTGATTAGACTAGCGCGAACAGCTCTAGCTGCTAACGTTAGATGATGCATATATCTCTCCTTGAGGCTTAAATGAATAAACCCGTCTTGTTGTTATTTTAGTTAATTTTCAAGTTCCCTTGACGTATCAATACTGTTAAGCAAAACGAATATCGACAACAACAAATAACAACAAAAAAACAAATTGATACATACACAGCAAATAAATTTTGAGTTTAAAACGTACAAAATTCAACCCAAACATAGCGTTAAAGGTCTTTAAGCAAATTTAAGCGATTATTGATAAACTGATACAAATAGAATCAATTGAACACCTCGCGTTACGAAATATCAATCTACTCAATTTAATATACATAGTTAGCAAAATGTATCGCTTTATTTTATTGTGATTTTAGGCTGTATCTAACGGATGGAAAAATAAACGAGCAAAATAAAAATGCCACTCAAATTGAGTGGCATTTTATTAACCGCTGTAGATTACTTAGCAGTAATCTTACAACCTTCTACACTTTCAGAGTTTTCATACACAATGTCACCTACTGGATTATAATCAGCTGCAACAATGGATTGTTTCTCTTTCAGGAAGGAATAGAGTAAATCGGCGTCTACATAACCTGTTTGGATTGGGCTCGCCAGTTTTGGATAACCGTCACCACCTGCAGCGTTAAAGCTAGGTACAGTGAATTTGTAGTTTGCTGTAGCGCTGAACTCTTTACCATTGATTTCATGAACTGTCGCTTTTTTAGCCACGCAGTCAATGGTCATCTTCACGCCGGTAATTTGCGCATAACCACCAGAACCAATTTGTAAACTACCCACAGCCCCTAAATAATCAGCAGCCGCCGCACCAGTCATTTCGTTTAAGGTTACCATGTTGCCGAAAGGTTGAACGGTGAGAACATCACGGTAAGTAATGTTACCCGCTTTAATAGAAGCGCGCACACCACCAGAGTTCATCACGCCAAAATCAGCAGACACTTTAGCACTTTGTGCCATGGCTAACATACGGCCTAAGTTGGTTTGTTTGTTACGTACGTTTGCACGTTCACCATCAAGCAGCGCATCGGTAGTCGCAATCACTTCGTCTAACTTAGCTTGACCTTTCTCTTGATAGTAAGAAAGCAGCTCTTTTAACTCTGTATCAGGCTCAATCTTTTCACCAATGAGTACTTTTTTCTTGTTACCCGCTTCATCAGTGACTTCTTTAACTAAGTTCACTGGCACTAATTTATAGCTGGCTAAGTGAAGTTCACCATTAAAGTATTCAAAGTCAGCACGACCGACATACTTACCCCATTCGTGGGCTTGCATGATCCAAGTGCCATTTTGTTGATCTGGTGCGCAGGCATCGCCCGGTTTGAATGCTGCATAGGCCTTATTACCTGGCTCCATACAGACGGGATTTTGTGAATGACCACCAATCACCACTTGAAGTTCGCCTTCCTTAAGTGAACGGGCTAACGCCACATCACCAGGGGCATTGCTACCATTTTGGCCATCTGCGTAGTGACCCATATGCGTCACAGCAAAAATGATGTCTGCCGACTTAGCATCTTTGATTTCTTTGATGACTTTGGCAACTTCAGTCTTTGGATCTCTGAACTCTAATTCACTAATATATTCAGGGTTACCGATCTTAGCAGTATCTTCAGTGGTTAGACCGATAACAGCTATTTTGACACCATTAACATCAAATATTTTATAGGCATCGAAATAGCGAGTACCATCAGTCTTATAAATGTTAGCCGCTAACATAGGGAATTCAGCAAGACTACGTTGCATGTCCACAATGGATAATGGATTATCAAACTCATGGTTACCGACCGCCATTGCGTCGTAACCAATTTTGTTCATACCAGTAAAGTCAGGAATCGCATCTTGTAAATCGGATTCAGGCACACCAGTGTTAATATCACCACCAGAAAGCAACAATGTTTGACCACCTTTCTTGCTGACTTCAGCACGAATTTGATCAACCAAAGTTTTCTGAGCAGCTAAACCATATTCACCATCTTTGTTTTCCCAAAAACGGCCATGGTTATCGTTTGTATGTAATACCGTAAATGTTTTACAGGCAGCACCCGCTTCGGCGCAAGTTGTTGGAACTTTGTCATCATCACTATTACAACCTGCTAACGCAGCAAGCACGGCAGTGGCAATTAATCCTTTAATAAGCTTATTTGTCATTACATCAACCCCTTGATTTTAATTATTTTATCATAGATAGATTGTGCGAGTACCATCAACTCTCGCGTCACGCATAATATCAAAGAATAAAGATGAATTGTGTCATTTTTATTAATAAACGTGACTTTAATGTGGGATTTTTGGCGAGTTTTAATACAGTTTTGTTTCAAATAAAAAATAAGCTAATCGACTTATTTTCACTTTTCGAATTTAATGACAATTAAAAATATAATTGTAAATTTTAATGCTTTAATTTAAATAGCTTACAGAAGTTTCGCAGACCGTTGCATTGTTCTTTATATAAAACATCAAGCGGCAAAAATTTGTTTACCGCATGATGATTTTATAAGCATTTAGATTTAACTACATTTCAAAACGCTGTTGTAACCAAGCACTAATCGCTTTTAATTGCACAGGAATAACTGAATGTGGCATCGGATAGGTTTGCCATTGCACCGGATATCCACCGGCAATTAATGCCTCTTTTGCCAACAATCCAGCCGATAACGGAACGACATCATCCTGCTCGCCATGCTGCTGCAAAATCGGCGTGTCAGCATTGGCTACACTTAGCTGGCTTGGCAATACATCACCCGTTGGCAAATAGCAGGATAACGCCATAATACCGGCAAGTTTTTGAGGATAGCGTAATCCGGTAAACAGACTCATCACCCCGCCTTGGCTAAATCCCGCCAGCACAATGCGCTCACTTGGAATACCTGCGGCGATCTGCTCATCAATCAGCGCCTGAACGCTTAATTCTGATGCCATCACGCCCTGCATATCCGCTCTATCATGCAAGTCCATACTTTTAATGTCATACCAAGCACGCATAATATAACCACCATTGATGGTGACCGCCTGCTCAGGTGCATGGGGAAAAATAAAGCGAATACTGTGATCCGCTGGCAACCCTAGCGCAGGTACAACGGGGGCAAAACCAGCACCAGAATCGCCTAACCCATGAAGCCAGACCACAACTGCGGTCGCCTCAACTTGGGGTTCAATCACAATACGTTCGAGCGTCATACTGATAAATCCTTTCTAAATCAAATTGAAAACTAAGGTTAAACGTCAAGCACATTTGGCGATAATCAAGTGTGCTTACAAATAATCAATCCCGAGGAGTGCTTGTAACGCATCGAGCTGTTCCGCGTTATCTAATTTCATGCTCCAACGCACGCCGCCACCATTGGCGATGATCATTGGAGGGTCAAGCCTAAGGCTAATATCTTCGGCACTCGCTTGAAGCACAACATTGGCCACGCTTAATCTGATCTGTACTTCAAACTCTGTTGCTATCAGCTTACCCTGCGAAAAATCCAGTACCATAGTTGTCCTGTTGTAGCTATAAGACATTGTGAACACGCGTCATGATAACAAAGTTATATCGCTGGGGATGTACTTTTACATACCCGATAACCTCTATGTGCCAAGTCGCTTTGCATCCCCCTGCAAGAGTTAAATAGCACACTCTGGCGTGCGTTTTCGTAAAAGAGTAACCTTTCCTCAACATCAACCTCATTCCAAATTAAGTTTGATTACATTTTAGTGTCAGCTAAATAGCCCCAAACCTACAGAGTTCGAGTAAACTCACGCCCCAACGAATACAGTCGCCGCGGCGATCGCGTTTTACACCATACAAGAATCACAACACTGGGTGGTTATATGTTTTTATCCCGTCGTACCCTCATTAGCAGTGCCCTGTTGCTACTGCTGCCATTAGTACAATATGCCAATGCAACCAATAGCTTACCTAATAGTAATATTGCTAGCGTCGCCTCCAGCCAATTTCATACTGCCACCGATGAACTGACCTTTGCCAATTACCAACAAGTAAGTATTCGCCACATTGAACTCGCATTAAATGTGGATTTTGAGCTGCAACAACTTTCGGGCAACGCCATTCTCGAGCTAGATTGGCATAAAGCAGGCAAGATGCTGGTGTTAGATACCCGTGACCTGACGATTAACAGTGTCAGCATGTTAAATGCAAACGGCCAATGGCAATCCGTGCCCTTTAGTTTAGGTGCGACCGATAAGGTCAAAGGCGCAGCGCTCACCATCAATCTGCCTCAAGAGCGAGTCGCTAAGATCAAAGTTAATTACCATACATCCAAGAATCCATCAGGCATTCAATGGCTGACTCCAGAGCAAACCCAAGGTAAGCAATGGCCATTTATGTTTAGCCAGAGCCAAGCCATCCATGCCAGGAGCTGGATCCCGCTGCAAGATACGCCCGCAGTGCGCCAAACCTACAGCGCCACAGTCACAGCCAAGCAAGGCATTAGCGTCGTGATGAGTGCAGACCGAGAGAGCGTGTCTGCAACGCAAACCCAATTCACTATGCCGCAGGCGATTCCTGCTTACTTGATTGCCATTGCCGCAGGACACCTGCAATTTGCCGCCTTAGACGACACCTCAGGCATTTGGGCCGAGCCAGAAGTGCTTGCCAAGGCCAGCAAAGAATTTGCCGATACGCCGGAGATGATCGCCATCGCCGCCAAACGCTACGGCGATTACCGCTGGGGTCGATACGATTTACTGATCCTTCCGCCGAGTTTTCCCTTCGGCGGGATGGAAAATCCGCGATTATCCTTTATTACCCCCACAGTCATCGCGGGAGATAAAAGCCTAGTGAGTTTAATTGCCCACGAGTTGGCCCACTCTTGGTCGGGCAATTTAGTCACTAACGCCACCTGGCGCGATCTCTGGCTCAACGAAGGTTTTACCACTTATGTGGAAAACCGCATTATGGAAGATCTCTATGGCCGCGACCGTGCATTGATGGAGCAAACCATTGGTTACTCTGAACTATTGGCAGAATTAGCCGAGTTACCCGCAGGCGACACCGTACTGCATATTGACTTAGGTGAGCGCGATCCCGACGATGCCTTTAGCGGCGTGCCCTATGTCAAAGGACAATTATTCCTGCGTTTCCTTGAGCAAAAGTTCGGCCGTGAACGCTTCGATAACTTTGTCAAAAGTTACTTTGATCATTTTGCGTTTCAAAGCATTACCACGGAGCAGTTCCGCAATTACCTCACGCAGCAGTTATTGCAAAAATATCCCAATATCGTCAGCGAGTCCGAAGTGGATACTTGGGTTGAGGGACAAGGTTTACCTAGCTTTTTAGTGCCCCCCAACTCACACGCCTTCGATGATATCGATGCCCAGCGCCAAGCATGGTTAGAAGGCAAGCGTGCCGCCAGCGCCCTAAACACTCAGGGCTGGACTGTGCATCAATGGCTACGCTTTATTAATGAAATGCCAAGACTAAATCTCACTGAGCAGCAATTAGCCGAGTTAGATAAGGCCTTTCATTTTACTGGCACCCACAATAATGAAATCGCCTTTGCTTGGTATGCCCTCGCCCTCGATAACGGATACTACAGCGTGTTACCCGCATTAAAACAGCACTTAACTGAGATCGGCAGGCGCAGGCTGATTGTGCCCTTGTACCAAAAACTGGCGAGCAGCGAGCACTATGACTGGGCTAAAGCCGTCTACCTTGCGGCGCGCAGCGGCTACCATCCACAGACTCAAGCCAGTTTAGATATGATGTTTAGCGATACCCCGATTGAACACGAGCATTAACCGCAAGTGAAGATTGATCTGGAGTGTGAAAACTAAGAATTAAGTCAATTCATCGCAGTAAGCGTGGTAAAGAGCGGTTTGAGGTGAATTTACCGTCACGAAATGAGGTTAAAGCAGAATTCAAATAATAACCCAACAAAAAAGCCCAAACTTAGGTTTGGGCTTTGCTTTATCATCGGCAGGTGATTGTATCGCAGCACTTAAAATGCGCTAGCAGCGCTATCAAACATCACATTCTGGCCGATTAGTGGTGATGACCACCGACACCGTGGGCATGACCGTGGGCGATTTCTTCATCGGTCGCATCACGGGCGCCAACCACTTCGATATCGAAGGTTAAGTCACGGCCCGCTAATGGATGGTTAACATCCACGGTCGCCATAAATTTACCGACTTTTACGATTGTCACTTGGCGTTGACCGTGGTCAGTATGAACTACCGCCGTCATACCTGGCTTCCACACGCTAGCGCCTAACAGGTGCTTTACCGATACACGTTGCTGCGCCGCTTCACCTTCAATACGTTGACCATAGGTTTCAGCGCATGGCAGCGTCACTGTGAACTTTTCACCGACCGCTTTACCATTAATCGCATTCTCAACACCAGGCATCATGTTGTCATGACCGTGTAAATAAGCGATAGGCTCGCGACCTTCGTTCGTCTCGATCACTTCGCCTTTTTCGTCGCGCAGGGTGTAATTAAACTGCACAACCATATCGTCTTTAATGTTCATCGAATATCCTTTGACTTGCTTCGATTTCAAATGTCGGCCGAGCTTAACAAAACTGGCCTTTGCACTCCACTGTTTTATCCCTACAAAACCACTGCGCCAATGGAGCGCAGTGGTTGCTTCAAGCATTGTCTGCGGGCGATGACCTATAACGAGGCGTCTATCAGAGTGAAATACCTAGGGCAGTAAAGACTTCAGGACTTGGGAAACCATCGGCAATCATATTATTACTGCGTTGGAATGCTTGGATCCCCGCAGTCGAATTGCGGCCTAACACACCATCAGGTTTACCAACATCAAAGCCGGATTCATTCAGTTTGGTTTGTAACTGTTTGATTTGCTCACGACTCAAACGTGGCTGCTCGGGCGGCGCGACTTTTAATGGTTCGCCGCCATTAATTCTATCAGCCAAATGGCCCACGGTAATGGCGTAAAACTCCGAGCGATTCCAACGCATAATCACATTGAAGTTTTCATAGCCTAAAAACGCAGGTCCAGTGTGACCCGAAGGCAAATATAGCGCGGCCTTCATATCAATAGCGGGCAAAGACAATCCATTCGTTTGCCGCACAGATTGCGCCGCCCATTGTGACAGAGGCTGCGCCTCTTTAGCACCAAGATGTTGGTAGCTAAAATTGTTTGGCAATAATACTTCGCGGCCCCAACGCTCGTTACGCTGCCAGCCTAAGTGTTGTAGAAAGTTAGCCGCTGATGTGAGGGCATCTTCTGTGCTATTCCACAGATCCGCTTTACCGTCTCCATCGCCATCGATGGCATATTTAGCATAAGCCGAGGGCATAAATTGAGTATGCCCCATAGCGCCCGCCCAAGAGCCCACCATAGTGCTCTTATCAAAGCCATATTTTTCTTTAAGCTTAAGCGCTTGCATCAGCTCAGTCGTAAAATAATCACTTCGACGAGGCTCACAGGCTAAGGTTGCAAGCGAATCTAAGACGGACATTTTGCCTTTATAAGAACCATAGTTGGTCTCTAGTCCCCAAAAAGACAGAATGTATTGTGGCTGTACGCCGTATTGCTGCGCGAGTTTATCAAGCAATACTCGGTGTTTTTTCAGTAGACGTCGACCTTCATTGACTCGCCAATCCGTTGCCCGTTTGGTGAAATAATTCGTGAAGGTTTGACTAAATTCAGGCTGAGCTTGATCAAGCTCAATCACCTTAGGTACAAACTGTAGGCTTGCCACTGTATTGTTAATCGTCTCTTCAGATAAACCTTCACGTTGTGCGCGCGCCTGAAGGTTTGCAACACACGTCGGAAAGGCGGCCGCATGACTGGCGATAATCTCGTTCAATTGCACGTCTTGCGCGGCTTGCGCCTGTTCGATAGCAATTTGACTATTATTGTCAGACGTAGCATTAGCGGTCGGCGCGCTAGAACAAGCACTTAAGCTAACACAGGCCGTGATGCTCGCTGCAAGATAGTACATGCCTTTTGCTTTCATCAAATCAATTACTCCTCAATTCAGTGCTAAGGTATGCCTTAGCTGAGCAAGACACGAGTTGGGATCGACTCATGCCAAGAGAGATACGATTTTTAGCCACAAAGCAGTTGCTGGCTTAATTCAAGGATAAACGAGAATGAACAACGGCTAAAAATCCACAAAGGTATTTTCTCCCCCACTGGAAATCCTCCAGATGCGCGTAATTCCGGTTAACCCGATTTACGCCTCTAGAGCGCACATCCTGACCGATAGCGCCCGTCAACACAATGCTCATCACCATAAATACACGGATAAATTCGCTTATTGCTCAGTTAAACAACAGCGAAAAAATCTTAACAAAGAATCCCTTGGTCTATCTAGCCGTTGCCGTATAATGGGTGAGTTAATAGCAACTTCAAAGAGACCTATCATGACTGAAATCAACGCGGCTTTAGCTGGCTTTATCGAAAACGTAAAAGAGCATCAAACACTGTGGGGTTTGATGGATGAAACAGGCGAAGGCTGGGTGGTTTGTGACTCAGGCGAGTTCGAAGACACTGATGTAATGCCTTTGTGGTCAAGCGAAGCGCAGGCAAAATCCCACTGCACCGAAGAATGGAAAGACTACCAAGCCGTTGCGATTAGCCTTGAAGAATTTCTTGAATACTGGGTATTCGATTTAAATGATGATGGCGTGCTCATTGGCGTTGATTGGCAAAGCGATGAAGAATGTTTAGAACTCGATCCTATCGTACTTGCCAAAAATTTAGTTGATGTTGAAGAAGCTTAATTTTCTCAGCGTCATGCTTAACACATCAAGGCCAGAGGAACTCAGGCCTTGATGTTGCCTATTACTTGTATCGATATTCCCTTCGATAAGCGCCACCTTTGCTGGTTTTGTGGTGAACCTTGTAAAGATTTTTTTGAATATCATGCAACGCCGCATGCGCCCCATCCTTCCCTTGCCGTACCTTGCTGCAGCGAATGCTTAAAACTGGCGAAACAACATCCCTTAACCTCAATTTGGGACTGCCGAATGGCGGTTAAAGATGCCTTAATGACCCTTTACGCTAAACATTTAGCCATTGGCATTAATTGGACAGAAGCGGAACTCGCCGAGTCTGAGTTTTCCTGCAAAGTGTTTGAAGGCTTTAAAAAAAGTGCTTGGATGATGTATCAAATTGCCCGCGACAGGATCAACTTTCCCGGATGGCCCATTCTGCTTGAAGGCGTTGACCTCGAATGTCAACAAGACAGTACTCAGTTTGAGTTCGATGGCGTAAGCTATTCATCATTGCCTGCTGCCATTCACTACTACAGCAAACAATTTTGCTTAGATTCAGCCTTTTTTGCAGAATTACTTAGGCTCGTTGGTAAACATCGATTTAGCTACGCACTCAGGCTTGCACGTATCCACATTGCCGCGGCGAAAGAAATGAAGCGCCAAGTGTTAGCCGATGTCAAAGCAGAATTAAGCGAGTAGCCACCCAAACTAAAACCTTATGTTTCTAAAGGCAGCCACTCGTTTAGATGAAGTTATTTACCGAGAACTTGTTTTAACCTGTCCTGTACGACTTCGACCAGTAAATCAGGTTGGAATTTAGAAATAAAACGATCACAGCCCACCTTCTCCACCATCGCATTGTTAAAGCTACCACTCAGCGAAGTATTTAGCGTGATAAATAAGTCCGCCATAGCCTTATCATTACGGACTTCATAGGTCAGTTTGTAACCATCCATTTCAGGCATTTCGGCATCGGTGATCATCATGAGCAGTTCTTTGGCGACATTCTTACCTTCATTGCGCCATTTTTGCAGTAAATGTAACGCCTGCAACCCATCGGAGGCTTCGATAATTTCAATACCCAATTGGCCAAGCGTTTCACGCACTTGCCGCCTTGCAGTCGATGAATCGTCTACAATCAATATTTTCCGGCCGGGCATTTTGTCTAACAAGCTCTCATCTAACACACCTTCAGATAGGCTAATATCGTAATGGACAATTTCAGCCAGCACCTTCTCCACATCGATAATTGAAACCAATTGCGATTGGCCTTGATACTCGATTCGGGTGATTGCGGTAAGATAATTATTCCGACCCGCCGTTTTCGGCGGCGGCATAATATCACTCCACGTCATATTGATAATATGCTCGACTTTACCGACTAAAAATCCCTGCACACTGCGGTTATATTCAGTGATGATCATATTGGCATTATCATCTGGCGGCACAGGTTTGAAACCAATGGCCGAACGCAAATCAATCACCGGAATAGACATCCCCCGAATATTAGCTACACCAGAAATATGCGGATGGCTCCCAGGCATAGCGTTAAGGTGTGGTAGTTTAACGACTTCTTTAACTTTAAAGACGTTAATCGCAAATAGCTGCATCGAATTAATGCGAAACAGCAGCAGTTCAAGCCGATTTTCACCGACGAGATTGGTGCGTTGATCTACCGTTGCCAAGACATTTGCCATAATGCGACTTCTCTACTCTGGGGAGGAAGAACTTCCCTCAGCTGCTAAGGATTAAGCTAAATTATAGCGGCAAACTCGCAATGAGAACCATGTGATATGTCGATTTTATCTAAAAATTACAATCACTCTGATGCGAAAACGGCTCATTTCTCGGGCAAGCAGTTTACAGAACAAACAATCAACCCATGCTCAATTCAATATTCAGCGATATAAAGACCTTAAGGTTTAAGAAAAAACCTTTTGAGCCAGCACCATACCGCTCAAATTAAACAGATTCCTGTCACATACAATCTTAAACCCCGCTTGGCGAAGCATATGCAATAATTGCTGATGGTCAAATCGATTCTGCTGCGGATGCTCAAACAACCGGCGACTCAGTGGATTACAAATCGCGGCACGGTAAAGATCTTCTATCACAAAATACCCGTTCGGCTTTAATACCCTGGCAACCTCAACAATCGCGGATTGCCAGTCAGGAATATGGTGGAACACCGCAAAATTAAACACGATGTCAAACTGTGCATCCTTAAAAGGTAATGCGGTTGCATCGGCAACACTAAAGTCGAGCTGTTCGAGCCCATGGGCTGAAGACCTCCAGCGGGCCTTAGCTGCACTCACCATCTCAGGGTCGAGATCCACCGCGGTAACATGCTCGGCACCAAAATGCTCACGGATCAAATGAATACCATTGCCAAAACCACAACCAATTTCGAGCGCCTGTTGAATATACACAAGCGGTTTAGGCATCATTGAGGTCAATAATGGTGCTTCAATATGGTTTTGCAACCAAAAACGCAGCGAATGCTGAACCAGCTTTTTCTCGAATGGATTTAACTTCATCATATCCCCTTAAATGAGTAGGCTGTTGCTTGAAACACTGATCAAATTCTGATGATGGTACGTAATGATAGAAACTTAAGTTCACCCGAGGCCACTATGAAATTACCTCTTTTTCCATTACCCATCTGTTTATTACCTGAGGGATATACTCAATTACGAATTTTTGAACCTCGATATAAACGTTTGGTGGCTGAATCACTTAAATCAGGCGATGGTTTTGGCCTGTGTATGACCTCAGAGGAAAATAGCACGCTTTATCCAATTGGTACTCTAGTGCATATCATTGACTTTGAGACCTTACCTGATGGCATGTTAGGTGTCAGCATTGAAGGGAAACAACGATTTACTCTCGGCGACATCAATGTGGAGTCCGATGGTTTAAAGCGCGCGCAAATCAGTCTAATCGATAACTGGCCAGCAGCACAGATTCAAAAAAATGAGCGTTATCTCAGTGATATGTTGCAAAATATTCTGAAAGAGTACCCAAAGCACCTACAACAATATCAAGCGGCACAATTTGATGATATTGCATGGGTTTGCCAACGCTGGCTTGAAATTTTACCCATACGTTCAGCGGAAAAGTACACCTGCATTAATGCGCTCGACCACCAGCTCACACTGGATTTACTAAGAACCGTTATAAAATAATTTTCAGTGATCCAATTTCTAGGGCGCTGCGTATTGGTCTGCATGCTTATCGAACATTGACAGCGAAGCAGGATTTGAAGCCATGTTCGAACGGGATTGAACCTTAAATGAAGAGCTCAATAATGGAAAATTTTCAATCACATTCAGCGCAAAATCGCTATGATAGGCAGTTATCGCCCCCTATCGAAATAGCTATGGAAAACGATAACCATAATTTGATTGCCGATGAGCATAAAACGGATGCAGATCCCTTAGTAAGCGCCATCATCAAAGTTGCTAATCAACGGGACAAAGCGGCATTTGGCTATTTGTTCAGTCACTTTATGCCCAAAATTCGGGCATTTGGTCTGCAACGATTAAATCAACAAGGCCTCGCCATGGATTTAGTTCAAGAAACGATGACCATCGTTTGGACTAAATCTCATTTATACAATGCAGATAAAGGTTCTGTCGCAACGTGGGTATTTACCATTATGCGTAACCAATGCTTCGATATGCTTAGACGGGTGCAGCACAACCGTGAAGATGCATTTGGCGATGATATCTGGCCACTGTATGACGCTGCGGTTAGCCAAGATAACAACCCTGACCATAAATTGACCGCCAAGTTACTCGCTCATTTAGATGCCCTGCCCCTTGCTCAACGTCAAGTCGTACAAGGCATTTATATGCAAGAACTCACCCAACAAGAATTGGCTGATGCCTTAAAAGTCCCCATTGGCACCATTAAATCGCGACTCAGATTGGGGTTAGAAAAGCTTAAAAGCTTTTTGGAGACACAACATGATTAAACATCACCCCCATGCAGAATTACTTCAGGCCCATGCACAAGGTCAGCTCCCTTTGTCGATGTCTATCGCTGTTGCTGCACATTGTGCCTTATGTCAAGAATGCCAAACTCAAGTAGCTAAATTGACTGAAGAAGCGGCCAAACTCGCTTTTGTTTCCCCCAGTGATAATGCGGTTCAACACAACGCGTCAAATGAGATTGATGTCGTCGATAACGATCCCTGGCAACAAATGTTATCGAACATTATGGCGCTTCCCGAAAGTACTATGCATGAACCTTACATAGAATCTTCAGTGAGTGTTAACCATAAAAATATCCGCTACGAACTGCCTAGGGTGTTTCGGCAACATATTGCACAGCCATGGCAACAAATTGGTAAAGTCAGTCGGATGCGATTCGACCTAGATGAAAAAAATACTCGCGCCAGTTTATTGCATATTGAAGCGCTAGGTGAAATCCCACAGCATACCCATAAAGGGATTGAGTTGACGTTATTATTGGCGGGCGAATTTTCGGACTCATCAGGTAATTATGTTCCTGGCGACTTTATTATCTTAGATGGTAATACACAGCATTCTCCCACAACTCAAACGGGATGTTTATGTTACACAGTGTTGGACGCACCGCTCTATTTCACTAAGGGATTAAGCAAATTATTAAACCCTATTGGTGAGCTGATTTACTAAAGTCAGTTACGCATCAAATAGTGAAAAATAGCTAAAAATCTAACCCACAAAATAGCAACAAAAGAAACAATATAAAAACATTACTCGCTGAGCAAAAATTACACTTGCCAGCGGGTAATATACTGTTATACTGCACCGCGTTTTGAGAAGTATCTTGTTGTTACCCTTTTTATATCAGTTTGACTTGTATCAAACTTGATCCTCACAAAGAAAGCCTACTACAAGTAAGTCCTGCAAAAATAATGGGTTAATGATTTTCAACATTAACTCAAAAAAATGAACTCTTTAATTCGGCCAATGTCATAGTACTGTCACTTGACTATGTTTAACTGGTCTAATTGGGATATTCCATTGACACAATCGCTGATTTGCATTAGTTATCAATACAGCATCTCTTGATTAATCATGGTGGAATGGGTAACCTCAAGACTCATTAGTATCATCTTTCGCAATTATGCTAAGGATATTTTATCGTTATTACTTACTCACCTAAGGGTGAATTTAATTAAAAGGAGTGTGGCCTATGTCATACAAAATTAACGGACATGAAATCACAGTGAACTTCCCTGTAGATTCAATTTCAGTCAACAAAACTTCAATTGCTTTTACCGATAGACAAGGTAAAAACAGACAGACGTTTTCAAAACGTACCGAAGCCTTAAACTTTATGAAATGGCTTTTGTCGTCAAATAAATAAGTCTGAATTAAGTACTCATCGAGTACACATAATGGCATGTTGGTTTTTTCGGTCCCATTTTCCTCGCCATACCGAAATCAACTCGCCTTTATCGATAGCCAAATATCACGATTTGCTATCCCTTCACGTCGATATGACGAACTCGTTTGGTTCAGCCAGTATCTAGCTCACATGGATACACGCTGAACCAAATGTGTATTAATCTAGATCAATTCTATCAATTTTCGCTTCTGCTAATATGTTCACACTTTCTGACTGTGAAGTATTTTTATGTCAAAACCGAATACCAAAACCGCTATGCAACAGCTTATCGCTCAAATCCAGCAAACAATTCCGCTGAATTTAGATGAAGCACAAATGTGCCAAGGCGAATGTTTAGGTTGTTCGAAAAAAATGCTTGAAATGCTCGATGCAGAAATCAGCTATTGGCAATATTCCGATGCGGTACCCAGCCTAAAAGATTTAAAAAACCTCGAAAACATTGGCCGTCGCACCTATAAAATTCTTAAACGAAACCAGCTAGTCTCTTAGCCTTTTGTTCTCACCGTTTTATTATGTGACTAGCGCATTTAGCAATAACAGCCGTCATGACAGCCAGTATGATTTAAGTTGACTGGCAAGCGTATTCACATAAAAACCGCATTGCCAGCCTAATTTCTATCTCATTGTAGAAATGGGATTTACATCGTTAACAACGAGACGCTGCCAATCTTGCGCGAATATCTGCCAAAGAATATTCAGTTAATAATTCACCATCGGCAAATACGGGGACAAATTCGCAATGGTTAACATCTTGCCAGCTTGCTTGATCTTTAAGATAAAATTGACCTTGCGCATCTTTAAATACCGCCACTAATCCCTTAGCGGATTTTTTAGTACCATCATCGGTTTTAGGATCTTTAAATATTTCTCTGTCTTTACCATCCACTTTCGCAAAGGTTGCTTTCACCGCGTAACCGTCAGTATCTCGGGTCACGTGTTGATAGGTAAAACTGCCAATTCCAAACACAATATTGGTTGATGCAAAACCTTTAGCCTTTAAGCCAGCACAAATGGCTTCAGCCCGTTCAATCGTAATTGAATCGCCATAAATCAGTCCGACATGGCTATCGAGTAATTTGTAACCTTTGGCAGTTGTGCTGCCCCCAAAGACATCCCACAAACACTCGATAGCGCCTTTATACTCAGGACTCCCCACAGCTGCTTGTGGATCGCCACAAATGATCTTCACCGGACAACCCGTATCAGGCCTAAACACCACTTTGCCCTCACGGGCAAGAATGCGGTCTTTTAAGGCAACGGTGAACTCTGTCATCACCTGCCAAAAATCCCAAGAATCAGAAACGATACTGACAATGCCGCTAGGATAAATATCTTCAATCAAACGGCGGAACGTCTCTAATTCATTCTCCATACCACCCGCACACATCACACTGTGCTCCGTTGCGGCCACACTGCCGCCAACGAGTTCCTTATCACTGTCTGCAAGATAATATTGTTCAAGAAAATCAATCGCGGGAATGGTATCTGTGCCCGTAAAACTGAGTAGATGGGCGGCGCCGCTCATAACAGCAGCCTCTGCACCATACATGCCGCGGAAACTAAAATCATGGCCCTGCCAATCAACAAAACCTATGTTGCCATCGGTTTCTAGCGCGTAAGTCTCAAATATTTTGCGGTATTGCAGCGCGGTAGTGGCACTGGTACACATACCCCACACATTCGCGGAAAGGATGGTTTCGAGATAATTGGTCAACCAAAAGAACCGCTCATCGGTATTGTACAAAACCAGGCAAGGCACTTTTAAGGGATATACTGAGCCTTCAGGCAATGCCATGATTTTAATGGGTAAATAGCCTAAATCATGTAACGCCTCAATATGCTGAGTGCCCACATTATTTGGTCCAAGATAGTTATTAATGCGGCGGGAGAATTGGCGGATCACTTGCTCTTTGGGCTGTTGAAAGAAATCACGGTTCCAACTGTCAATTAAGTAATGCTTGATAAAATATTGCAGACCAAAAAATACCATCTGCTCAGTATAACCACGACGGGATTTACGGGCGGTCAAGTTACTAAAAATCACTTGAGTATTATCAGGATATTGACGACGGTGGTCGACTTTGTAGCCATCAATGGCGGTAACGGGATTCAAGTACATCATATTTTCCTTAATGATTCATAAAACGCAAAACAGCATGGCAATGACAGAACTCGCTCGAAATATGTGTAGGGACACCTAAACTATCGGTACAAAATAATCTGTCTATGCCCGCCTCACGCAGAGCAGATTCGCTGGCCTTATCTTCATAATGTGACACGATCAAAATGACGCTTTGGGCCCCTTTTTGCTTTAACTTGATGGCAAGTTCGATAAAGGTTCTGCCACCAGCACAAATATCATCGACGATTAAGCAGGTTTTACCCGATAAATCATCACAGAACACTTCAGTAGCGATAATATGGCCATTGACCACATCACGATGTTTATCGGCCCTGATCACCGGCATTCCCTGTAACGCCTTAGCTAAGCCGAATACTTTCTTATTCGCCCCCGCATCAGGCGAAACTAACACTAGATCACCGGTCAATTGAGCTGCAATCGCGGCGACAAAGCTGTGGTTGTCAATAACTTGCACTCGGTCTAATAATGCCGCGGTGACATCGCTGTGCGGGTCAAAAATACTGACTGAAGCATATTGCTGCTGATTAATCAGGCTGGCATAGACTTTTACCGATAAGGCCTCGCCCACATTACAGACTCTATCTTGGCGGGCGCCTGGCATATAAGGCAGTAACAGATCGATCTGCTCTGCACCGCTGCGGCGTAATGCATCAGTTAACAATAAGAGTTGCATGATGGATTGATCGCCACGATAACGGAAAAAGAGTGTGACGCGTTTCGCTGGAGGAACCCGCAGTTGAACATGATTCTCCCCCGCACCAAATTGAAATAAACGGTAATTAGCCTCATCGCTAGCGGCGGGAAGTCGATAAAAATCAGCTTGCTGATGTGGTGAGTTAACTGTGCCTTGATGCATTTGAATACCTAGAGACATATTCACCTCCTGTCTGTGCAAGATCGCTGTGATATACAGCAATCTTGTTGTCTGCAAGCAATAGTGTCTTATAGACACTATTATGTAAAGTTGATTTTTAGACTATTTTTTATCGGATAATGCTAAGGAATATACCTAAATTGCATATAATGTCCTTAAGACACTATATGCAATTTAGCTATGATAATGGGGAAATGGGTATCGATAGTAAAGAATGGACGTATTACGACAACATCGACGGCTACATAAACCCTGATAACTCAAGCTAACTGTATGTACCGCATAATCTGTCACTATTATTGCTATGGGTAACCACTTTAAGCGGCAAACACTTTGACTAACATTCTAAATTTCTTAAGAATCGATAAGATGCCGTATCCGACTTCAAACGGTATAAATTGGCTGGACGGCCACGTTCAGTACGTTTTAAGCCCGTATCAATCAATAAATCGGCCTGCTCAACCCGTCGACGGAAGGATTTCCCTTGGATAGGCTTACCCAGTAAGACTTCATGCACATGTTGCAGCTCTGGCAAGGTAAAAGGTTCAGCCAGCGCAAATCCTGGCACTAAAGAATACAAGGCTTTCTGGGTTAAACGTTCGCGAGCTTGCTTGATTAACTGCAAATGATCAAACGCTAAGGTCATCTGTAACACATCCTCTAATGGCCACCACTTAGCATCACTCACCGAATCAATCTGAATTTGGCAAGCTTGGTAACTCATCAACGCGGTATAACACACGGTCACCGACCAGCCTCTCACATCGCGGTGACTATTACCGACAGTGCAAAGCTGCTCAATATAAGGTGGCACTACCGCCGTTTTTTCCTGCAATTTGCGTAACGCCGCTTCCTCTAGGGATTGATCGGAATGCTCATCGATAAACCCTCCGGGTAATCCCCAAAAACCTAAAAAGGGATGATTTGAGCGTTGTACTAAGAGTACTTTAAGTTGCTGATCATGATAGGT
This sequence comes from Shewanella sp. MM_2022_3, assembly GCF_022557375.1. Classification (NCBI taxonomy): domain Bacteria; kingdom Pseudomonadati; phylum Pseudomonadota; class Gammaproteobacteria; order Alteromonadales; family Shewanellaceae; genus Shewanella; species Shewanella sp. MM_2022_3. The sequence goes on along the minus strand of NZ_JAKZGV010000022.1, from coordinate 16,870 downwards.
AAATAATACGGCATCAACCGTCAGTAGCTGAGCCTTAAAAGCCTTAGGATCGTAATTGGCGAGATATTCCGCTTCAGTCATGAGTATTTTCCATCGTTTGACGTCGTAAGCTTAACTTAGAGATTACGTCGCTTCAAACATATTATGTCTTAGCGTCACTAAGTAAATCATCTGCTCTATAGGGTCTTACGACTTTTACCAAATTTACGCTGATAACGTGGCAACATGGTTTCATTTCCAAGCAAACCACCTTGATGGATATACATCACAGGGCTTGCGCTCCACTGCGGTAAATATTTTTCTAACACTATAAAACCTAAGGGATCGTAGAGTAATTCAAATTGAATACCTGAGGCGCAAATTCGCTGCCACATGGCATAAAACTCAGGATAGAGTTTACCAAAGTGGTATTTCTTCCCCACATTCAAAATCTGTGGATGCTCAGCAGCGTTAGGATTTAACTCATAAAACTGCTGCGCTAAATACTCATCGCCACCGACAACCGCGCAGGTAAGCACTCGAATGTGACTTTGCTTACGCACAAAATATTGGTTTAAAAATAATGCCGTGGTTCCCGTTCCCGCAGGTAAAAACACTTTCAGTTCAGTCAGTCCCTGTTGCATTGCCCAAGTCTCAATTTCAACGGCTAACAGACTGACACCATACTCCGCATACTGACAGCGCCCGCCTTCCGGAATAAATAAAGCGTCAGGCTCAGCAGCCAAAACTTGATGCTCAATGTAGTCATGACAAGTCCACTTAGACTCACGCTGCAGAAAAGGATTAACTGCTATCAGGCTTGATAAATCAATAACCTGTGTGCCATTGGCGATAGCTGCGGCATAGTTCCCTGTCGGTAAAGTCAGTACGTGGCTAGCAATATGGTCCACATAAAAATCACACTGCCAGCCTTTGAGTTTGGCGAGCGCCGACAGCGAATACAGTGAATTAGCCTGCGCGGAGCCATGACCAATTACCTTAGTCACACCAGCAAAATCATGATCTAGAAAATAGGCAAACTTACGCGCCTTATTACCACTAAAAGCAGGATGTAATAAATCATCTCTTTTAAGAAAGATCTCTCTGCCTGCAAAAGAAAATGATTCGACGGGACTATTAGCTAGCATTTATTTACTCAAGGGGAGATAAGGTGTTTAGTGTAACGCGGGCTTGGTTAAATTCTTCCTAAGAATTAAGGAAATTCACGAAATATTAGCTTAACTCACAATCCGTAGAGGTATAAACTATAATATACCATTGATTATTAATGAAAAAACTTTTGGCATAATTCTCGCTTATGACATTTAAGCATCAATTAATAATTTCGAGTGTAGATGTTGTTTCTGTCGCACAGATTTTGGATTCGATAAGGAGTTTTCAATGTCATTACTACGGTTAATTTTCAATATTGCTTGGTTTGTCCTTGGTGGATTTGTGATGGGCCTAGCCTGGTGGCTTGCGGGGATTTTGTGTTTTATCAGTATTATCGGTATTCCCTTTGGTCGCGCCTGCTTTGTGATTGGTGAATTGACCTTCTGGCCCTTTGGACAAGAACAAATTAATCGCCGTCATTTAACTGGCCGTGAAGATTTAGGAACAGGCGCCTTTGGCATGATGGGCAATATCATTTGGTTCTTACTGTTTGGGATTTGGTTGGCTATTGGTCATTTGGCCCATGCTCTTGCCTGCTTTGTGACGATTATCGGTATCCCTTTCGGGATCCAACATCTTAAGCTGGCGCTGTTAAGCCTAACGCCGATTGGGCAAACCATAGTAGCGAAAGCGTAATAACCACAGTAGCGAAAGCGTAATAACCATGATCGCCAAGGCGTAAGGCATATCACTCAGCATCTGTGGGTAGTGCTGATGCATAGTTCGGCAGCGATTGCACTAATTCTGCTTCGTAATAATCCCTTTATTCATTGAGTAAATCAGCGCTATCAGCAAACTGCTCACCCGCATCCTGCTCCGGTGAGCAGATGATTTCAAAGAGATAATGCGCCAGTTTAGCTGGCGCATCTATGGTGATGTCATGACCACAATAGGCCAACACAACTAAGTCGACCTTAAAATATTGTACCAATGCCCTGCTGGTTTGGATCTTGACTAACCCATCGCGATCACCCGACAAGATACTCACTGGCACACACAAACATGCTGAGCAGTGATAACGAAATACCGCCCACAACTGATTACTCGCAGTGTTAGACAAAATGATGACAAAACTTGTCATCTCACAGCTTTGGTTATGTGCAAAATAGCATTACTGACTTAAGGCTTCTTGCTTAAATAACAAATCGCCCATAATGCTATCAATATCGAGCTTCGCTAAACCTTGATCAAAAATATCCCGCCAACGCCGTCCCTCTTCTGTATTACGAAACGCGACATAAAGTTGTTTATTGGCAATCAGTTGTCGATTGACCTGTAACTTATCTGCGAGCGGCTGAAGGTGGGGTTGTTTAAGTAGATAATGCAGCACATTAATATCAATCACAGCGCCGTCAATACGACCAGCCGCCACCTTTTTGATATTTTGCTCATCGGATGTTGCCGCTTCAACAGGTTGACTCCCTGAAGCAATCATTACATCCAGCGAGTCGGTATTCACATAATCCTGCACAATACCTAAAGTATAACGATTCAAATCGGCTAAATGATGCCAACTAATGGGACGGGATTTTGGCTCAACAATACCTAATGGGCCAATACCAATCGGTTTAGAAAAAATAAACTTATCGGTTTCAAAATAATATTCTGGAAAATAGCCAATGTAGTCAGAGCCCGGCATAACGGCTAATTTAATCGCGCGGCTCCAAGGGTAAAAATCCACGATAAGTTGTTGTTCCATTTGCTCAAACGCCGCCTTAGCCACCGCAACACTCGCGCCTTGGTGCTGGAGTTGATAGCCGGAATACGGCGGCCAAAGTAATGACGTTAGCTTCAGCGTGTCTGCAAATGTCGTATTTGCCACGGTTAATAGGCAACTAAACATCAGTGGGCACCAGCGGATCATAATGCCTCCATCAAAGACTCATCTATTAATCGCTAAAAAAACAAATAGCTCATCGGTTTAACTCTATTCAGTATAATCAGCCATACCTATAGGTACAGCGAATATTTGTTATCTGTTTAGCCTTGTAGAACCACGCTAAGACAGCAATGCTCGGAGTAGGCAGAACTATCGCCGCCAAAAACGACATCTTTACGACAAGGGGAAGACTGAAGGAAAACCTGATGGTCATGCGACAATGTTTTCCTTAAGCACAGATGGCCATATAAAAATAAACCCAAGCGTTCGGGCTTGGGTCGGTTTGAAAGTTTATGCCTTTTAGGCATTAATATCTTCGTACAGCTCTTGATACATCAGCTCGCGCATTTTAAATTTTTGGATTTTACCCGTAACGGTCATCGGGTATTGGTCCACAAATTTGATATAACGTGGCACTTTAAAATAGGCGAACTTTTCGGTAAGGAAATGACGAATATCCTCCTCAGTAATCGACGCCCCTGAGCGGACTTTAATCCACGCACAGACTTCCTCACCATATTTATCACTGTGGACGCCAAACACCGCGGCATCCTGCACATCTTTGTGGGTATAGAGTTTTTCTTCAATTTCTCGGGGATAGATATTCTCGCCCCCGCGAATAATCATATCCTTAATCCGCCCCACAATTTGCACGTAACCTTGCTCATCCATTTGGCCAATATCGCCCGAATGTAACCAACCTTCACTGTCAATTGTGGCGGCGGTTTTTTCAGGATCATTCCAATAACATTGCATGATGCAATATCCTCGGCTACAGACTTCACCGGGCTGATTAATTGGCAGCACTTCGCCAAACTCATTGACAATTTTCACTTCAGTATGGGGTAACGCCCGACCAACGGTGAGAACACGCTTCTCCACTGGAGAATCGATTTCAGTAATGTGATTTAACGGACTGCACTCGGTTTGGCCATAGCCGATTAACACCTCCTGCATGTACATCAACTGCTGTACACGACGCATAACCTCTTCAGGACAAGTCGCCCCCGCCATCACGCCCGTACGCAACGAACTGAGATCAAAACGTTTAAATTCAGGATGTTCTAACTCGGCAATAAACATGGTGGGAACACCGTGCAGTGCGGTGCAGCGCTCACGCTCAATCACTTCTAAGGTCGTGAGAGGATCGAAAGAATCCCCCGGGAATATAGCTGCTGCGCCCTTAGCCAAGCAAACGAGATTACCTAGCACCATACCAAAACAATGGTACAAAGGTACGGGGATACAGAGCTTATCATCACAGGTAAACCTCATTGCCTCGGCCACTAAATAACCGTTATTCAAGATGTTATGGTGCGATAAGGTCGCCCCCTTTGGGCTACCCGTTGTGCCAGAGGTAAATTGGATATTAATCGCATCATAGGGGGTGAGTTCATTGGCAATACGCGCAAGCATTGCTTTATCATCTTCGCTCACCTCGACTAATAAGTCATCGAAGTTCAACATGCCGGGAGACTTTTCAGCTCCCATGCGGATCACAAATTGCAACTCTGGTAATGCCTTAGCCTGCAATTGACCCGCAGCGCACTGCTTAAGTTCAGGCGCAAGCTCGTAGAGCATCTGCAAGTAGTTGCTGGACTTGAATTTATCAGCGCAGATCACCGCGCGACAACCCACATTAGTCAAGGCATATTGTAATTCTTCAGGGCGGTAAGCGGGGTTAATACACACCATGATGGCGCCAATTTTGGCAGTAGCAAATTGGGTTAAACACCACTCAATATTATTGGGTGACCAAATACCGACGCGGTCCCCTGGACCTATGCCTAATTTGAGTAAACCTGTTGCAAGCGCGTCGATTTGTGCAAGATATTGACGGTAATTCCAGCGAATATTTTGATGGTTAACGACAACGGCTAACTGTTCGGGATAGGTGTTAGCAATATCGTTAAGGTATTGTCCTATGGTTTTTTCAACAAGTTTTGGGGCGTTAGCTCCCCGAAACTCACTATATTTAAGTGGACTAGTGGGTTGATTTGTTGCTTGAGTCTTTGAAGCAGACATTAAGGCCTCCGTGCTTTTTATTATGGTTAGCGTGGTCAAAACTAACCAATCCACGGAACATGTCACAAGTAAAAAATCCAGTATTAGACTAAAGAGTAAGGTCACTCCCTTTCCCTAAAACCCGATTAACGGCTCATAAATGCATCCTGGTTATTGGATGTTGGTCCCTCTAGACACTGCAGACGCTCCATAATCGCCAGTAGCACTCCTTGGCGGCGCATATTCTCTAACACCCCTGGGCTAAAAACCTCTAAACGTGTCATTGCGGTCAATAATAGGCGGCATTGGGCCACACTGGCATCACGGATATAAGCGGGCTTATCCACCAAGTAACTGTTATTATACCAATAATCCCAAGTAAAATTAGCAAGTAACCAGCCCTGAGCGGTTAAATCGCTAATAAATTCCAACATGCGATCACGGTGTAAACTCGCATCACCTGCGGTGAAATCCTTAAGATATTTAGTGTATAAACCACAGTCTGTCGTCATTGTTGAAGCTTCCATAGCACACCTCACTGATTTCAACATTACTCTTGTTTATAAGTCAGGGATTGAAAAATTCGCTTGGGCTTAACCTAAACTCGTCAACTTTGCTTGTATTGAGTTGTGATATTGCATTGCTGCAATTGCAGCATCAGTCATACCAGACTCGATAGTGATGACAGGGTAAGCGGTGTTAACTGAACACTGACTTAACGGTTCAAAATACGCAGCCATCAATACAGTTAACTGGGAGGTCAGTAAAAACTAAGATAAACTCAAGGAATTAACGCGATAAGACTGTTATTTCAGTAAAAGGACACAAAATGAATTACTGGCTTATGAAATCGGAACCCGACGAATTTAGTATCGAAGATCTTAAAGCAAGGCCTAATCAAACCGAAGCTTGGTTTGGGATCCGTAACTACCAAGCACGTAACTTTATGCGCGATGCCATGCAAATAGGCGATCAGGTCTTCTTCTATCATTCAAGCTGCAAAGTACCTGGTATTGTCGGCATTGCTGAAGTGGTAACGAACGCCTACCCGGATAGTACGGCCTTTGATCCAGAATCAAAGTATTTTGATCCTAAGTCAGATCCTAGCAACCCAAGATGGCTAAGGGTCGATATTCGCTTTGTGGAACAATTCAAAGAAATCATTCCTCTCAGCTTAATTAAAAGCTTGCCGCAGTTAGCTGATATGTACCTAGTATCGAAAGGCTCACGGCTAAGTATTCAACCCGTTACCGCCGAGCAATGGCAAGCCGTACTGATGCTCAGATGTTAATGACATATATTCAGCTAAAGTTTATTTAAGCTAAGCTAGATTGGCCCTAACAATGCAATACCCAAGGAAGTGAGTATGAATAAATTAACTGCAACACTAATGGGTGGGGTCGTGCTCAGTCTGCTAGCCCCGTCGGTCACTTTGGCGAAACCTGAACATGACAAGAGAGATACTGGCTTACCTCCTGGCCTACAGAAGAAAGTAGATAAGGGTCAGCCTCTCCCTCCAGGTTGGCAGAAAAAACTGCACCGTGGTGATATCTTAGATTACGATATTTATGACCGCGGACGTATTGTTGTGCCCTTAGATAGAGAGGGAAGGATCAGTATCCAAGTCGAGGGTGCAATTATTAAATTGGATGAAAAGAGTCGCAAGATCCTCGATATCGTCAATATCATTACTGATTAGTGCAGATCATTCGTTGGCAAGCTCAACTATTTTTGAGAGTGCCAACATTTTAGCCAATGCTTTTATCTCACCTTAAGTTGATTCCGATAACTACATCGTTATCGGCACATTAATAACAAGTGTTACATCTAAGCAATATGCTGATATTTATCATATCTTTACGCTCTGCTGTTTGGTCGAAAATCGGTAGGATGTTAGACTCTGCAACTATGAAGCTGCGCATAAATATAAGATGAAACGGCTGCCGTGGCGTGCAATAACTGAAGCCGTATCGATGCTAAGCATCTTAAAACCTTCGCGTACAACACAGCTTCAACTCAATAAAACAAGCATCAAAAAAGCCATTGTGTCACCAATCTAATGGGATGATGCGCTTGAAGCATAAGCCGAATTGCATGCATTCCATCCACATAATGATCGCAAACTAACGCTGGATTTTGAATATGGAACAAACTTCACTTCAACGGGTTAAGCAAGCGATTGTTACAGGTTTTTGGGCATCGCTGGCCAGTATTGTCGTGGGTTTTCTATTTAAACTTTGGTTAGCACAATGGGTAGTCAAAGCTGATCTTGCACTCTATCACACTGTTATCGATATCATTTCGTTATCACTGATCTTGATGACAGGGTTTCGCTCTTCTATGGTAGTAACCTACTCTCAAACCAAGCAAGATGTGGATATCACTAATATATTCCGCTACAGCTTAATCGCAATGGTGCTACTCGCGTGGGGCGTTGTGTTGCCTTATATCAAACACAAACTCCAGCTTAATGTAGAATATTTTCAATTGGTTGGGATTATTTTGAGTATGGGGCTCAAGGTCTATTTTACCAATCAAATTGCCATGTACCGGCTATATGCCATTTCCAATCGAGTCACTTGGTTAGAGCCACTCGCGCAAGTGACCAGCTTTTTATTCTGTTTTTATGGGTTACAACAAACTGCCATTGCATCACTCTTTTACAGTATGACACTGTCATCACTCATCGTTGCCTTCTATATGTACTTCAAACGGCGCAAGGATATCGCCACACCGCCCTTAACTGCGGTGCATTTTGATACGGATTTACGCAATTTTATGAAGAAAAGTCTGACCGCCTCAATGGAAGCGGGTGCCAGTATCTTGATGATTTACATTACAGTACTACTGACTATTGCTTATTTCAGCATAGACGAATTGGGTGATTTCCAAGTGGTAGTGCGGCCGATGATCACATACCTCACCCTACTTTTTGTCTTCCCCATTTACCGTTTTGTACTACCCGAAGTCGCAGTGTGCGTGCGAGAAAAACGCTTTGAGGAGGTTCAGCAAATCAAATCATGGCTGACAAAGGTTTCGTTGTGGGTCAGCGGAATATTTTTCGTGATGATGTTATTCGCAAGTAAGCCATTGGTGGCTTGGTTGTTTCCTGAGCAATACCTTAAAGCCGCTCCAGTGTTAATGCATTTCTCCATGTTCTTTATCTTTATGATGCTTAATGGCTATCAGTTAGCCAATCTCAAAGCCCATGGCTATTTTACCCAAAGCCTACTCATACGCCTTAGTGGTATCGTCGTACTGATTGGCACTTTCTACGCTTATCGATTGTATACAGAAAATGTTGTGGCGGTGATTTTGGCCTTAGGCACAGGTTATTTAGTGATGTATTTGATATCGAGACAGGTTGAAAAGCGCATTCAGCAAGGTCTTAAACACAAATAAAACCCGCTTAAGCAAACCAAAAACGACAATAAAAAAGGCATCCCATAAGCTTGTTTAGGATGCCTGACCAGTAGAAAGCATGATAGCTAGATTTTACGGTTTATGTCGATTTGACCGATATCTTAACGGCCATCAATCATACGACCAAGACCGCCGAGGACTGAACCTTCACCGCGATCGCTACCGCCAACAGAAGGGGCGTGAGCAATAATGCGATCGGCCATACGCGAGAACGGCAGACTCTGTAACCATACCGTGCCATGGCCCTTTAAGGTGGCTAAAAATAACCCCTCGCCACCAAAAAACATCGATTTTAATGAGCCTGCGCGATCAATATCATAGTCAATGCCTGGGGTAAAACCGACGAGACAACCGGTATCGACCCTTAAGGTCTCACCTTTTAGTTCCTTTTTAATCAGCGTGCCACCCGCATGGATAAACGCCATGCCATCGCCTTGTAAACTCTGCAAAATAAACCCTTCACCACCAAAAAAGCCTGTACCTAAGCGGCGGTTAAACTTCATGCTAACGCGAGTTCCGAGTGCGGCGGCAAGAAAACTGTCTTTCTGACAAACCAGCTCGCCACCATATTGGGCGAGATCTATCGCCAAAATCGTACCAGGATAAGGCGCGGCAAAGGCGACTTTGCGTTTTTGATGTCCGAGGTTCGTAAAGTGCGTCATAAAGATGCTCTCCCCAGTCAACGCCCGCTTACCCGCACCCATTAATTTGCCAAAAAAGCCTGACTCTGGCTCGGAGCCATCGCCCATCTTAGCCTCGAAGCTAATGTCCTGCTCCAGATAATTCATTGCCCCCGCTTCGGCTATTACGGTTTCGTTGGGATCAAGTTCTACCTCAACCAACTGCATACTGTGGCCGATGATTTCATAATCCACTTCATGACAACGTCTAGACATACGATTCCCCTTTATTCTGTCGGTCCTTATTGACTGGGCGTACTACATCCACATCGCCCACTTCTGTGAGTTACTTTATGACATAAAATGTCAAAAGGCGATTATTTTTATTGTTCTCGTTGTTTCAAATCATTTCGTAATATGAGGTTTATCCTAATCCAACGCCGTTAAACTGCTCTGCTTTAGCAAATTCCTCTAAAATCAATTCCGTAAATAGCTTACCCGCACGCCCTAGGGGCCGCTCAAGGGTCGACACTAATTGGGGGATAAAGGTATAACGACTGCCACCGACAAAGTCGACCTCCACCAACTCACCGCTCAAAAGTTCCTCTTGCACTAAAAAGTCTGGCAGCCAGCCAAAGCCGAGTCCTTTTAATAACGCATTCTTTTTCATAATAAAACCAGAAAGATAAAACACTTTATCGCCGCCGAATTGCAGCTCATCTCGATAGGTTTTATTGGGAGAGGAATCTTCGATAGTCAACTCAACGTGCTGCTGTAACTCAGGCAGACTGATTTTTTTTAATAGTGCCAGCGGATGTGAAGCACTCGTCACCAGCACGCTAGTAATCGCTGGCAGCGGCTGTGGGTGATAATAGGGGCCGGTGCGGTAGTCTTTAACCAACATCAGATCCGCATTATCACGTTCGAATCTATGCTGCACACCGCCGAGAAACTCCATGTTGAGCTGAATTTTCGTTGGAATTTGATGCTCAGCCATTCGTTTAAGCGCCGTCATAATCGGCTCCATCGGCAAGGCGCCATCGATCACTAACTCCAGTTTTGGTTCCCAACCTTCACTAAAACGACTGGCAAGATGTTCAATATTGGCAAGGTGTTGTAACAGTCTTTGCCCCTCGGCCAAGATCACCCGCCCTTCACTCGTCAGCTCGGCGCGGTATTGGTCACGGCTAAAAAGTTGCACACCTAAATATTCCTCTAGCTTTTTGACCTGATAGCTCACCGCCGATTGCGCCTTATGCAAACGCTCGGCAGCCTTAGCAAAACTGCCCTCTTCCACCAGCACTTGCAACACATTAAAAGCATCAATATCGATGCGCATGGGGACTCCTTGACCGAATAAAAATGTCACGCAATCGCTACGAAGCGTAAAGTAGTTAATACCATCTATTTTTTAGATTGAGATGACAGATTTATTATTCTTTTTTTTGTTCATCTAAGCAACTAAATTGATAAGAAGATCACAGTAATGCAACTTGCAACATAACAATAAGCGCTGTAGGCACAGCTCACAGCGCATAAAACTCAAGGATCCACCATGCCATTTTATGTGAAACAAGGCCAAGTACCCCATAAGCGCCATATCGCATTTGAGAAGGAAAACGGCGAGCTATACCGTGAGGAGCTGTTTTCAACCCATGGTTTTTCCAATATTTACTCGAATAAATATCACCACAATATGCCGACGAAGGCATTGGAAGTCGCGCCCTACCACCTCGGTCACGGTGCCCAATGGGAAGATTCATTAGTCCAAAACTATAAACTGGATTCGCGCACAGCCGATCGTGAAGGCAACTTCTTTAGCGCCCGCAACAAAATCTTTTATAACAATGATGTGGCACTTTACACCGCAAAAGTCACCCAAGACACGCCGGAGTTTTACCGTAATGCCTACGCCGATGAAGTAGTGTTTGTACACGAAGGTGAAGGCACGCTCTACAGTGAATATGGCACCCTAGAGATTAAAAAATGGGACTACTTAGTGATCCCACGCGGCACTACGCATCAGCTCAAATTTAACGATTACAACAATGTACGTTTATTCGTGATTGAAGCCTTTTCAATGGTGGAAGTGCCTAAGCATTTCCGTAATGAATACGGCCAGTTACTTGAATCAGCGCCCTACTGTGAGCGCGATCTACGCACGCCAGTATTGCAAGCTGCCGTAGTTGAACGCGGCGCCTTCCCGCTGGTGTGTAAATTTGGCGATAAGTACCAGCTTACAACGCTAGAATGGCATCCCTTTGACCTTGTAGGTTGGGACGGTTGTGTTTACCCCTGGGCATTTAACATCACCGAATACGCGCCTAAAGTTGGCAAAATTCACTTGCCGCCGTCAGATCACTTAGTGTTTACCGCCCACAACTTTGTGGTATGTAACTTTGTGCCGCGCCCCTATGACTTCCATGAGCGCGCCATCCCCGCGCCTTACTACCACAACAACATTGATAGTGACGAAGTGCTGTACTACGTCGATGGCGACTTTATGAGCCGTACCGGGATTGAAGCTGGCTACATTACCCTACACCAAAAAGGCGTAGCGCACGGCCCGCAGCCCGGCCGCACCGAAGCCTCGATTGGCAAAAAAGAAACCTATGAATATGCAGTGATGGTGGACACCTTCGCCCCACTGAAACTAACCGAACATGTGCAAAATTGCATGAGTAAAGACTACAACCGCTCCTGGCTAGAAAACTAAATCTGCACAGCAAAACTAGTGAAGGGTTTATTAACTAAGCAACTAGCCGTAAGTCACCACCGTAAACAAGGCAATAAGAGTGACTGCGTGTTGAATTAATCAAGAGGAACAGATCATGGCAAGCGAACTCAATCCACTGGGCTTATTAGGTATCGAATTCACCGAATTCGCCAGCCCCGACAGCGATTTTATGCACAAAGTGTTTATCGATTTTGGTTTTTCACTGCTGAAAAAAGCCAAGAATAAAGATATTTTGTACTATAAACAAAATGATATTAACTTCCTGCTCAATAAGGAGCGCGAAGGGTTTTCGGCAGAATTTGCCAAATCCCACGGTCCCGCTATTTGCTCTATGGGCTGGCGCGTGGAAGACGCAGGGTTTGCCTATCGCGTTGCCGTTGAGCGTGGTGCAAAACCCGCCGATGATGCCAACAAAGATCTGCCCTATCCGGCGATTTATGGTATTGGCAATAGCTTAATTTATTTTATCGACACCTTTGGTGCCGACAACAATATCTATGCCACTGACTTTGAAGACTTAAGCGAGCAAGTCATCACCCAAGAGAAAGGCTTTATCGAAGTCGATCACTTAACCAATAACGTCTATAAAGGCACCATGGAGCATTGGGCGAACTTCTACAAAAACATCTTTGGTTTTACTGAAGTACGTTACTTCGACATCAGCGGCGTACAAACCGCACTGGTGTCCTACGCCCTGCGTTCACCCGATGGCAGTTTCTGTATTCCGATTAACGAAGGTAAAGGCAACGATAAGAACCAAATCGATGAATACCTGAAGGAATACAATGGCCCAGGCGTACAACATTTAGCCTTTAGAAGCCGTGATATCGTTAAATCTCTGGATGCAATGGAAGGTAGCTCGATTCAATGCTTGGATATTATTCCCGAATATTACGACACCATTTTCGATAAAGTCCCGCAAGTGACCGAAAACCGTGAACGTATCAAGCATCACCAAATTCTAGTGGACGGTGACGAATCAGGCTATTTATTGCAGATCTTCACTAAGAACCTGTTTGGCCCAATCTTTATCGAAATAATTCAACGTAAGAACAACTTAGGTTTTGGTGAAGGTAACTTTACCGCCCTGTTCCAATCGATTGAACGCGATCAAATGCGCCGCGGCGTACTGTAACAACAGTGAGTGAGATAGATTGAATGATGCCGCTCGCTTTACTGCGAGCGGCATTTTTATCGCTAAGCTTTTTAACCGCAAACATGGGTTAGGTTTATGCCGTCTGCTGCGCGAGTTGAGAATCCTCATGTAACTCGGCAAATAAATAGACCAAACATAAACTGTTTAACGGCATGACGGGGTTAGTCCAAATCATTCGGCTGTGACGCCCAGCGTCGCCGAAAATCTCGAGCAATAAATCCGAAGCGCCATCGAGTGCTTTAGGATGTTCAAAGCAAGATTGATGAACATTTAGCACCCCTTCTAAGCGGTAAATTTGTTTTATTCGCGACAGCTCACCACAAGCCTGTTTCAATTGCGCTATGGCATTTAGGGTAGCAAGACGACAGGCCGCGTAACCTTCACCAACAGTATGATCTGTGCCCAATTGTCCTTGATACTTAAGCTTCCCCTGTAAATAGGGAAACTGACCCGAAGTCATTAATTGGCTACCAACAATTGAATAAGGTTCGTAATTTCCAAGCGCCGCTGCAACTTCAGGTAATTCAAGCCCAGCAGCCACTAACCGCGATTCCGGAGTGTTCATCATAATGTCACCTCCTGAGATGTGACATTCGAAGGATTAAGCAGCGGAGCTAACCACGTCGTCAAATGCGAAGGATTGGCTTCCAGCCAGTTCGCAGCGGCCTCATCTTCCGTCATTCCTTGTCGATTAACCGCATAATCGAGTTCTGCAACAATTTGATTCGATAACACTATGTTATCAAGTACTTGAATTTGTGCAGGCGAGAAATTAATCGCTAACTCGCGTTCACGGGCGAGCAAAACCGCTTTATCTTTTCCCCCGAGTAACCCTTTTGAGTCCTGAAGATCACGAATACCATATTGATGGTGTAAAAATTGCGGATGCCACAATGGCACAATGACCCAGTCCCGTACTGACACTGCTGATTCAAATGCCGCCACACAATCGGCCTGAGTACCCGTTCTAAACTGATAACCTGCCACAGCTAATCCATATTGTGCCATGATATTTTTAGAAAAACGGGTGATACCTGCACCTTCACCAATACCTTGAATAATCGGCCGCATCCGTTGTTTTACCTCAGGTTTAAGCAAGTCTTCGATGCGTGAAACCGCATCTTCAGGCACATAATCTGGTACACCCCAAAGTGCGTAAGGCTCATAATGTAGCCCTAATTCACGCGTTGCAGCTTGAGTCTCAACCTCCTGCCGATACACCCCATGACTGTGAGGTAACCAAGCCGAGCAAAGCAAATCTATCTGCCCAAGCTTGAGCCGATTAAAATTGGCCTCATGCAGGGCATAACTTAGCTCAACTTGTTTGCCCATCCGTCGCATTACCTGGGCAACAACTGCCGCCGTTACCCGATGAAAGCTTAAATCCGTTACACCTAAACGAATTGGCATTGTGTGATAATGGGCATGTTGGTCATTACATAATTGTTTTTGTTGAAGATCATCGATTAAGTTCATTGCTATCGCTCCAAGGGAAAACAAGCTAGATGAGGCAACACGCCCACGGTTATCAATTGTGCTATCGTGCGAGATCGACTTGCGACATTTAGGCTGATCCCTCAGGCAAAATTGCCAGTCTTTCCATCGCGACACCCACGATGGCGTTATCTCTTGCATAGGGAAAAATCATTTCCACCGTAATGCCATTGGGATCTTCAATAAATAATTGATGCTCTCCAATCTCTGGGACAATTCGCTCCCTAAATGGGCATTGTTGTCGGCATAGATGCTGCTGCATTTGGGCCAAATTCGTCCCCCGAAAAGAAAGGTGATCAACCCGACCCGAACCAAACAGTGCACTGCTCTCGCCCAAATAAGCATCTAACGCTCGACTCCCAACTTCCACTAAATGCAAAATAGGTTTCTCTTGCGCATAAAGCCAATGACCAGGAAAACCAAACCGTGGCCGCCAACCTTGCGTTAACCCAAGGATGACTTGATAAAACTGAACCGTTTCAGCCAATATCGGGGTACGGATCGTAAAGTGGTCTAATCCAACAATATTCATGTGATTTACTCCTGGTTTTAACAGTTAGTTACCCGGAACGCCGGCAGCTAATGGCTTAAAGCGGAAGATATAATAAGGTGGACGATTTTCTGCTTTGCCATTGTTTAATGCAGCGGACAGCGGCAGTTGGGCAGCGCCAGTATACAGGTAGCCCTCTTTGCCAAAGCTCACACCATCAGGCCACACCATGCGCTCGTCATGCACATAGGTTTGATATTGGCGACCCGTGGCAGGGATAATGCCGATAGCGCGCTCACCCACATCGGTTAGATAAAGATTATCTACTGAATCAATGCTTAACCCGCCGTTATTTGGCTTATCCGCGTATTCTTCAACCTTGGCGGACAGCGCCTTCGGGCTGAGATCCGGGTTAAGTAGATCTGCCATCGCGACACGATAGACTTTGTCCTTATTCATCGGCGCAAAATAAAGCCAATGTTGGGCATTGTCTAAGGCAATACCATCGGCGCCAACAAACACGTCAATACGCTTTGGATTGGCACTGGTACTATCAATAATCAGCGGTCGCTTCAGATCAGGCATCACGCTAGTATCCCCCTGTAATACACGCCGACTCTTACCCGTGGTTAAATCCACGACAACTAAGGCAGCCTTATCACCAACAGGACCCGTTGCAATACCTTCATCAGCAATCACAATCGCTTGATGACGGTTTGAAATAACAAAGTCATTGTGCTGCGATTCAGGAATAGACACAGGGAATGGCAACGGAATAATCCGGTCTAATTGATTTTTACGGGTATCCCATGCCACCAACTTAGGCTCAATTCTGGGTTCAGCTTGGCCAGAATCGAGCAACCATACTCGGTCCCGATCGTCGGTTCGCAAACCTAAAACCCAATTTAAACAAGTATTAGGATCTTTCGGTTTTCCTTGAGGATCATGACATTGTTGCCAATCTGAATTAGGAAATGGGTTTACTTTGCCATCTGCCAACAATTCACCCACCTTGACTTTAGGTTGATAAAAAGGGTGATAACTAAAGATAAGCCTATCGGTTGAGGTAAAACTAATGCCGCCAACAGCACCATCAAGCGTGGCATAAACCTCAGGTTGCGCCTGTGGTATTGCAGCTTGCTGAGCCATCAGGTTAGGTGAGATAAATGCTTGGCCTGTTAACATGACGAGCGAAGCGATGAGGGGGTGATAAGAATTAAATTTCATAAGCTTGCTCCTATTTTGAACCCGCTAATACAGTCAAGTTTGCTTCAGCTAGGCGATGTTGCCATAGATAAAAACCCACTAAGGCGGGACTAGCATTGGCGTCAATCGGTAACTTCGCAACATCCAAGGCATGCACTGTCCATACATATCGGTGTTCACGTCCCTTAGGTGGGCAAGGGCCAAAAAATCCTGGTTTACCTAAATCCGTATTGGCCTCAATCGCCTCAGCGGGTAATGTTCCTCCATTTACCCCACCTTCCAATTGATTGATTTGTGATGGAATGTTGTAAACTACTCGATGCCAGAAACCACTACCAGTGGGGGCATCTTTATCATAAAAAGTGACCGCAAAACTTTGAGTACCTTTTGGGGCGTGTTCCCAGGTTAACTTTGGAGCCAGATTGGCACCCGAACAACCAAATTGATTCCAATAATAATCGGCCGGAATAGAGGCATTAGGTGTTAAATTACTCTGCAAGCTAAACGTTGTAGCGCTATCTAATGAAGTCGTTTTAATGGGTTTATCTTGCGCACTCATGCTTGCCGGACTTAATAACATAGCACTGGTTATAAGAGACAATTGAAACAAATAAGCAGTAGAAAATCCTTGTATCATCGTATTCACTCACTATAGAAATAGAATTGTGAACAAGCATAACCTGAGTTCTTAGTTTGATAAGTCACGCTT